>CATYEP010000026.1 GCA_958405585.1 uncultured Eubacteriales bacterium | reverse complement strand
ATAAGCATTATTTTCATAAATATCCAAGATGATCAGCTGTTTCGGGTTATGTCCCGCGATCTGACGGCAAAGCTCACTTCCGATCGATCCGCCTCCGCCCGTGATCAGTACGACCCGCCCTTCGATGTATCCCACGATCTCGTCAAGATTGACCTTGATCTGCTCCCTGCCCAAAAGGTCAATGATCTGAACCGGCCGCAGTGAAGAAACGCTCGCTGCACCGCTGACGATCTGGTACAGCCCCGGCAAAATCTTGACTTTGCATTTTGTCATCTTACAGATGTCAAAAATTTTCTGGATCTTTTTTTTCGGAACGGACGGCATGGCGATCAGGATCTCCTTGATCTCATATTCCTTCGCCAGTTCCTTGATCTGGGCCGTCGTACCCACAACCATGACCCCGCCGATACTCTTACCCTGTTTTGCAGGATCGTCATCTACGATGCACACAGGATTATAATCGATCTTGTTCGTCGTCTGAATCTCACGGATAAGCATAGTACCGGCATCGCCGCCGCCCACGATCATGGCACGGATCTTCTGCTCGTCACTCCTGTTGACCATAAACTTTGATGCTACATAAATACGTTTTGAAAAACGGATCAGCAGCACCAGTATGGTCAGCATGATCGCATATAGAATGCATGTACGTACTCCGCAAACCTGTTCAAAAAAGAAAATATAAATGATATTTATGCCCAGAATGCAAAGGTTTGCCGCAAGAACTTTCAGCGTATCAAAGATACCAACCGAACACAAAGACATCGAATACAGTCGGAATGCCAGAAAAAAGACAGCCGCCGTGACAAGATTACAAAGATACCAATATAAAAGATCCCACGCCCAAATAATTTCTCCGTGCACGATTAGCATTGATATCAACATAGACAGCGTAACGGCAAAAAAGTCGCAAATCGCTATCACAATGTTATCTCGTTCTTTCAAATGCCCTTTTCTCATAAATTTCTCCGCATAGTAAACACAACTTTTTCTTATTCGACTGTAACGCTTTTGGCAAGATTTCTGGGCTTATCCACATCCAGCCCGCGCGCCACACTGACATAATACGCCAGAAGCTGCAGCGGAACCACGGAAAGGCTCGCCGTAAAAAGAGGATCTGTCTTGGGGACATAAACGGTAAAATCCGCCTTTTCCTCTACAAAATAATTTCCGGAGGATGTGAGCGCCATCAGATAGGCGCCGCGGCTCTGCACTTCCACCATGTTGCTCAGCGTTTTTTCCAGCAGATCCTGCTGGGTCAGCACGCCGACAACCAGCGTCCCCTGCTCGATCAGACTGATCGTGCCGTGTTTGAGTTCGCCGGCAGCATATGCCTCCGAATGAATATAACTGATTTCTTTCAGTTTCAGGCTCCCTTCCAGGCTTGCCGCATAATCCATGCCTCTGCCTATAAAGAAAATATCCTTGTTGTTGGCAATTTTTGTTGCAAATTTCTGTATTTCTTCTTTCTTTTCCAAAACAAAAGAAATTTTATCGGGAAGCTCTCCGATCTGCTCGATCAGCGATTCGTAACGCTCTTTCCCGATTTTGCCGCGCGCAAATGCGAATTGTATCGCGATCAGATACCCCGCCGCAAGCTGAGCGCTGTAAGCTTTCGTAGTGGCAACGGCGATCTCCAATCCCGCTTTGGTATAGAAAACCATATCCGCCTCACGCGCAATGGACGAGCCGACAACATTGACAATGGCAAGTGTTTGAACGCCCTTTGATTTTGCTTCGCGCAGTGCAGCCAGACTGTCTGCCGTTTCACCCGATTGGCTGACAACGATGACCAGCGTTTTCGGCGTTAAAATGGGATCACGGTACCTGAATTCCGAAGCAAGCTCCACCCGCACGGGGATCCTTGCCACACTCTCGGCAACATACTGCATCACAACGCCGGCATGGTATGCGGATCCGCAAGCAACGATCTGGATCTCTTCAAAAGAGCGGATTTTTTCATCCGTCAGCCCGATCTGTGCGAGGTCGATCGCATTGCCGTGCACGGCGGAACGTACCGTATCGCGCACAACGACGGGCTGTTCGTGGATCTCCTTCATCATGAAATGTTTGAATCCGCCCCGTTCCGCCGCCTTTTCGTCCCAGGTAACGTGAACAAGATCTTTTTTTATCTCATTTTTATCCAGGTCATAAAAATCCGCTTTGCCCTTTTGCAGCCGCGCCATTTCCATATTGCCGATATAATACACGTCGCGCGTATATTTCAGAATCGCCGGCACGTCGGAAGCCAAAAATGTCTCATCCTTGCCCACGCCGATGATCAGGGGGCTGTCCTTGCGCGCCACATAGATCTCACCCGGATAATCGCTGAACAAGATCGCCAAAGCGTAGGATCCGCGCGCACGAAGCATAAAACTTGCGAGTGCGTCCAGCGGATTTTTCCATTTTTTATAATAGTAATCTACCAGCTTGATCGCAATTTCAGTATCTGTCTGCGAATAAAAAGTATAGCCTGCTCTCAGCAGTTTCTGTTTGAGTTCTGTAAAATTTTCAATGATGCCGTTATGCACGCCGAAAACTGTCTTTTCGTCATTGAAATGCGGATGCGCATTCACTTCCGAAGGTTCGCCGTGCGTGGCCCAACGTGTATGCCCGATTCCGCAGGTACCGAAAACCGTTCTGCCCGCGTCCGTTTTTTCGATCAGATTTTTCAGTCTGCCTTTTGCTTTGACCAAAGTTACTTTTCCCGCATCGCCGCGCACGGCGATCCCTGCCGAATCATAACCCCGGTATTCCAATTTTTCCAAACCGTTCAGCAAAACAGGCGCTGCCTGCTTGCTTCCCGTATATCCCACGATCCCGCACATGCTCGCTTAAACCGTATACCCTTTTTCTTTGATCACATCAGCGACGCTGTTTGCGATCTTTTCGCAGTCTTCTTTCGACTTCGCTTCCACCATCACGCGCACAAGAGGTTCCGTTCCGGATTCTCTGACCAGGATTCGCCCGTCTTCGCCGAGATTTTTTTCCGCGCGCGCTACAGCCGCCCGCACATCCGGATCCTGCCGCGCGGCCTCTTTATCCCGCACGCGAACATTCACCACTACCTGCGGATAAATCTGCACAGGCGCCGCAAGCTGCGAAAGCGTCGACTTCTTTGCCATCATGACTTCCATCACTTTCAGACTGGTCAGAATGCCGTCGCCCGTTGTGGAATACTTGGAAAATATGATATGCCCCGACTGCTCTCCGCCCAGGCGGCATCCGTGTTGCTGCATATATTCATACACGTACTTGTCTCCGACAGCCGTCTTGACATAACCGATCCCTTCTTCATCCAGCGCTTTGTACAGCCCCAGATTGCTCATGACCGTTGTGACAACCGTATTCGTAACAAGTTTTCCGCGTTCTTTCATGTATTTCCCGTAGATGTACAGAATCTGATCGCCGTCGACCACATTCCCGTTTTCATCCACACAAAGACACCTGTCCGCGTCGCCGTCGTAGGCAAATCCGACATCCAGCCCCTTTTCTTTCACGAGCCTGCACAAGCCTTCTATATGCGTCGACCCCGCGTCTTTATTGACATTCAGGCCGCTCGGGTCCGCATTGATCACCGTCACTTTCGCGCCGAGCGCTTCAAACACGCATTTGGCAATGTTCCAAGCCGATCCGTTTGCACAATCCAGCCCCACACGCTTACCTTTGAACGAATACATCCCGATCGAGATCAGATACCCGATGTATCTGTTTCTCCCCGATGCATAATCCACAGTTTTGCCGATGTTCTCACGTTGCGCATACGGTATCTCCTCCATCTTTTCGCCGAACAGTTCCAGTTTTCCGTCCAGATAATCCTCGACCAGCGATATGGTCTTTTCATCCATCTTTTCGCCGTTGCTGTTGATCAGTTTGATGCCGTTGTCATAATAAGGATTATGGCTCGCCGAAATCATGATCCCGCAATCAAAATCGTCCACGCGCGCAATGTACGCCACCGAAGGCGTCGTTGTAACGTGCAGGATATAGGCATCCGCCCCGGAAGCGGCAAGCCCCCCCGCCAGAATATATTCAAACATATAACTCGAACGGCGCGTATCTTTCCCGATCACGATGCGGGCCGGAAGCTCCTCCCCACGACGCCGTCTGAGTTCACTATAGTAATAACCTAAAAATCTCCCGACTTTATATGCATGCTCCGCCGTAAGCGTTACGTTCGCCTCACCGCGGAAACCGTCCGTTCCAAAATATCTTCCCATGTAATTTAATTTCCTTGCTTCTTGTTAGTCTTTGGGCACAATTTCATCCGCTTTTTTGTAAATACTGGCCGCCGGCACATATCCGCGTACAGCCGATAAAGGGTATATGTTCGTATGGCGGCCTATAACCGTCCCCGGATTCAACACGCTGTTGCAACCTACTTCCACAAAATCACCGAGCATAGCACCGAATTTTTTTAAACCGGTTTGAATCTTTTCCTTTCCAAGCCGCACTTCCACCAGCGATTTGTCTGATTTTACGTTGGACGTCACCGACCCCGCTCCCATGTGCGAACGGTATCCGAGTATACTGTCCCCTACATAGTTGAAATGAGGAACCTGCACACAGTCAAAGAGCACCGCATTCTTCAGCTCCACAGAGTTTCCCACTACACAGCCGTCCCCGACCAGCGCACTTCCCCGGATAAATGCACAATGCCGCACCTCCGTTTCCGCCCCGATGATACACGGCGCACCCAGATATGCAGTCGGCGCAATTTTCGCCGTTTTATGTACCCAAACCTGCGGCCGGATCTCGTCGTATTCCGACCCCAAAGCCACCCCGCAGGTAAGAATAAAATTTTTCAGCCCCGCCAACGCTTCCCACGGATACTCAAACTCCGCAAGATATTTCTCCGCTTTTGTATGCTTCAGATCATACAGCGCTTCCGTCTTTAAATCTGTCGTCTGCATCCTCTTCTCCAAACCAGCACGCCTTTATCTATACAGATCCGCTTACGCCTCTCTTGCGCACTTTTGTAAACTATATTAAACGTTAGTGATTTTACACCTTTTCGGCTCATTTGTCAAGGTCACACATATGACGCTTGCGTGAATGTTCTGTGTAAAAAAAACCAATACATGTTCTTCCGGACTGCTGTCCAAAGTAACCATGTCCTGTGATAAAGGTCAAGCAAAAACAAAAACCCCCTTGTCCGAAAAATGCAAATCAGCCTGATCGGCTGAAAACTTCTGCTCATCAGGACTGATCTGCATTTTTGGTTTCGACAGGCTTAACCTTATTTTCGTAATCCTTTTCGCACAAAGCGATCAACATCGAATAGACCAACGTCGGAAAAACATGGAAAAGATGATTATCCGCCATGCTCATAGCGCTCAGCACAAGGATCACCAGAAAGAAAAAGATACGTTCCGTACTCGTTTTACGGAATATGAGAAATGCACCCTGCACCAGATGGAAAGTATACGCCAACACCCCCACGATCCCGCAGGACGCCAGCATCTGGATATACGTATTGTGATACATATCCGGGAAAACCCAGTTTTCGATCTCGTAAGACCAATCCGGTGCGATCGGCGTATAAAACCCGACACCGAATATCGGCGCCCGAAGAAAATTCTTCCATCCGTTCAACCAGATCTCCCAACGCCCCGAATCATCGAATCCTGCTTCAAAATAGTGCCGGAACACATCCCACAATTCAGTCGGCAGCACCACGCACAGCACGGCAGCCACTACAAACACTATGTTGAAGATCCGCACAAATAGTTTATAACGGCCTTTTATACTCAGTAAAACCATACAGACAATCAGTATGCCCCCGCCGATCAAAGCAGACGTACGGCTCAAAGACCGGACAACCCCTACAAAAACCAACAATCCGAAAATATAATACGCAGGCCCATACTTGCTCTTATAAGCAAGATAAAAACTCGCCGGCATGAACATGGCAAGCATACCGCCGATATTGTTGCTCATCCCCCAGCCCAAAATCAACTGTGATTTGTTCTGCGGATCGTCAAAAATCAAAAGCTCCAAAAATTGGATCAGAATCACGGCGCTCGCAAGCACAAGCACTTGCGCCGCATATTTCGCCGTTTTTTCCGTCCATTCCAGCGTATTATAAAAATAAATATAAAAAAATACAAACGAAAATGCCAGTACAATACCCAGCACTAAATTCGCTATCGTATACCCGCTGTAAAAAATACCGTTCAGGATCAGAACCGCTGCCATCGCAAACAATCCTGCCCTGGTTTTCGTGCGCGTCCGAAACACGTTTCCGGTACCTTTATACGCGATCAGCCTGAAAATCAGCGCCGCCAATACCAATGCGAACAGTCCGCCCAGCACTCCCAATACATATGGACGATATAAA
Organism: uncultured Eubacteriales bacterium; assembly: GCA_958405585.1. Classification (GTDB taxonomy): domain Bacteria; phylum Bacillota; class Clostridia; order Christensenellales; family Borkfalkiaceae; genus Borkfalkia. The sequence continues at coordinate 11,072 of CATYEP010000026.1, read as the reverse complement.
TAATCGGAATTGTACGGCGGTTGCGGCGTGTGCCTTTGGCTCACAGCATACACCGCCATCACCAATGGCACCATCAGGCTCTTTGTATCCCTGCAAAATATCGTAGTAAAAACCACTACTAATGCAGTCAGTGCGTAAAATACCAGCTCTATCCCGGTAAACGAACACACCAGCACCAAAACAGCATATATGACCGGATAAAGATCCCCTTCAAAGAAATTCAATACCTTCTTTACGGCCGTATTTTCCCTTACCTTGTCGATTTGCTTAAGAATCATAACACCTGCTTTTATTCAGCATTCCCTGCCGAATTATTCTCATTATAACGTAATCGGTTCAGAAAGTCAATTCATTCAACTTTAGCGCATAATATATTACATTTAAAAATAATCACATTGAGCCGTGTTCTTTTGCATTTTTTTCGGCAGAATTCGGGGAAGCTCCCGCGTCTTTGGAAGCCGCATTACCCGTACCCTTTCTGTCCGACACTTTCGGCTGTACTTTTTCGGATGTTTTTTCGGGCTGATCTTCTTTCAGATATTTCAGAATCATATCCTGCCGCGCAAGTATCCTGTTCATTTTGTTGTGGAGGTCTTCGATCATGATCTCTGTTTTCAGATTGACTTTGTAATCATTTTCTGCCCGTTCCCGGTCTTTTGCTTCCTGACGGTTCTGGCTCATCATGATAAGCGGAGCCTGGATCGCCGCAACACAGGAAAGTACGAGGTTCAGCAAGATAAAGGGATACGGATCGAAGGCATCCGCACTCAGAATGACGTTTACAGTCATCCACAAGATAAGCACGCCGATAAATGAAAAAATAAACGCCCAACTGCCGGCAAACTTAGCAATTTTATCAGCAGCTTTCTGACCGATCGTGTATTTTTTTCTGCTTTCCCTGGCAGTATTGACAGATATCCTGCTGCCCGCCAGTAAATTCAGGGTTTCCTCATCGGTCATGTCCCGCTTTACATCTTCAATGATCTCTCGAATCAATTTTTGATTCTCTTTCATAGTTTTCCTTTCCGGTCATTTGCCTCTTCGGAAATTGCCGATCGTTTCATCCACCGTTTCTACAAAGGCAAACGTATTGTCATACTTTTTTAAAATATCCTTGAACTCGACCAACTGCCGCTTGTTCACGACACAGACAATAACGTCGAGCAAAGAGTTGCTGTACGCCCCTCTCGCTGAAAGGCGCGTCGCACTGTGTTTGAGTTTATCGAAAATCTCCCTGTCGATTTCGTCCGCATGGGAAGTTATTACAAAAAACTTGTAGGCAGATTTCGAACCTTTGATAATAAAATTCCCCACAAAACTGGACAAAAAACAATAAACCATGCAAAGACACACAGGCTTGTAATTATAAGTGAGCACACCTTGCGCATCGGGCACGGCATATACGAAATACGAAATTATAGCAATAGCCGCGTTGATCAAAAAATTGATCCAGAAGAAATTCAGCATAGGATCCACTTTGCTCACATATTTTGCTATAATATCCGCTCCGCCCGTAGAAGAATCCTGACGAAATGCGATCCCGTACACAAATCCGCCGATAGAACCGGAAATCAACACAGGGAATATCGTATCCACTCCCTGCGCGTCATACTGAAACGCAGACAGATCTATTTTACGCAACAATAAAAGCGCGACCGAATAGACCACAGAAAAAACGGAAGTTTTAATGGCAAACTCCTTCCCGATCCAAAAAAAAGCAAACAGACAGAGCGGCACATTCACGATCAATGAAAAATATCCCACACTGAACCCTGTTTTATACTCCACCATCGTTGCAATTCCGTTCACACCCGCCGGCGCAAATGAATTTTTTGCAATGAATAACTCATAATTCAACGCAAATAAAATTGCAAGTACTGCCAATATCAGACAATCCAAAAAATTCTTCCGCAACATATGTTTAACAGATGTGTGCATTTCCTCTTTCCTCCGGCCATTTACCGGTTCCTCTCACTACTGTCCTCTCAACAGTCCAACAGGAGCCGCTCACTCCCCGCCCGTCCTGCCTGTCCGACATACGGTAAGAACGCCTCCCGTTTCTCTTGATTTTCTTTTCTCTCATCATATCATTTTTTCTTCTGTTTGTCAACGGCTGTACAGATTTGACAGTCGGAAAACACATATATATAGCATTCCGTCTCTTCTCCCAGAAAACCGCCCCGCCTCTTCCACTTAAAAATGCCATTATACACCCTTCTTTTCATTCCGCCGAAACCATTCCGCCGCTCAATCAATCGGGCGGAGCAAAATTTGCTCCGCCCGAAATTTTACTTAGTTCTTGCAGTATTCCATAGTCCGTCCCGATATTCCGCTGTGTCCGCCCGATATTCTGTTCTTTCCAATAATACGTTTTGCTATCTAAAAGCCCTGTCGGCGCAAACGCGCCGACAGGGCTTTTCTGCTTATTCTTGTTTCTTTCGTTCAAACCAAAATATTTCCTGACTTTATACCGCAAGTCAGATTTTATATCTGCCAGCCAAACTGCGCGCACGGATGCTTTAACCGAGTAAACACGCAAAAATTTTGCTGCTTAAAACTGAATCATCAATCGCAGATAAAATTCCACGGTGCGAACAATTTTTTCCAGCGGAATGCGCTCATCGTTGCCATGAATGCTCGCCCGTTCTTCCTTGGACAAGGCCATTGCCGAAAAGCGATAGACATGATCGGAGATTTCGCTGTAATGGCGGGAATCGCTGCAGGCTAACATCAGATAAGGGGATACAATCGCTTCTTTCCAAGTTTGTGAAACAGCCTTTTTCATCATATTCCAAGCCTCGCCCTGCGTTTCGGAAACGTTGGAAGGATCCATTCCGTAGAGAACTTCCGTCTTGATTTCATCGTCTGCCACGATCTTTTTCAGATATTCTACGCAATCTTCCACACTTTCCCCGCACATAATGCGAAGGTTTGCTACCATTTCCGCATACGGCGGAAGGACATTCATTCCCTTACTGCCGCTCATCTGCGTGAATGCAACCGTCGTGCGCATGAGAGCATTGAGCTCGCCTCCGCTCTTTTTACAGATCGCATCCAAGACTCCGCGGAATAAGCCGAGATTGGAAAAGATCATCCGATACAAAAACGTCGAACGTCTGCCAAGTGTGTCAAACAATTCCGCTGCAGGCTTGGAAAGCCGTGCAGGAAAAGGATGATTTTCCACGTCGGTACAGGCTTTGCTGAGTTTACCCACAGCCGTATGTGCCGGCGGAGCACTGGCATGTCCGCCCTTTCCCTCCACCGAAAAACGGATGTTGCAAAGCCCCTTTTCCGCAATGCCTATAAGCGCGCACGGTACCGAAACGCCGGGGAACACCTTGTCCACCACCGCTCCGCCCTCATCGCATACCAACGCAGGACGAATCCCTTTCTCTTTAAAATACTTCACGATTGCCGGCGCACCGTATCCGTTCGTCTCCTCATTGCCCGAAAAAGCAAGATAAATGTCATTCTGCGGTACAAAACCGTCAGCGATCAGCTGCTCCGCCGCCTGCATCACACCATTGAGCGTACCTTTCGTATCCAACGTCCCCCGTCCCCAGAGTACGCCGTTTTCCACAATTCCGTCAAAAGCGGGTTTTTGCCAGAGCGACTGCTCCACCGATACTACATCATAATGCGCCATCAGCACACGACTGACGGAAGAGTCTTTTCCTTTCCAGCGAAACAAAAGCGAGCGTTTACTCAATTTCTGAAATTCACAGACACTATAGACATTGGGAAACTGTCTTGCAAGCAATTGCTCAAATTTATCAAATTCCTTCTCGTCTTCTTTGCTCTCGTCCGTATCGGATACCGTCTTGCATCGTACCATTTCCGCGAGATCCGAAATCGCCTTCTTTTCATCGCAATGCACGGGAAAATCAGGATACGTCTCCTCTTTCTTAGGACGAAACGCCAACGTTCTGCCGATTATTACTGCCAGAAAAACAACCAACACCGCAACGATCGCGACAATCAGCCATACATACCAATCCATTATTTCTGATCCTCCGGCTTGACCGTATTCTGCACATCCGACGCCGTATTTTCTGTATTTTTATCAGAGCCGTTGATCCCGGCCGTTTCCTCAGATTTTGACCCGATCTCTCCCAACCAGCCTTTTTTATACATGACCCGCGCTGATCCGACCGTTACGATCACTCCTACAGGCACCATCACCCCGATCAGCGTCCCCGCCAGATTTCCGCTACCCGTCGCATAAGACGATATGATGAACACAAGCAGCATCAGCACACAGGGTATGACAGAAATTTTCCAGTTCTTGGAAATATATACGACCGCCATTCCTCCGAATAATGCAGGAAGAACGTTATCAAACGCAGGAGCAAGCTTTTCATTTTCAAAAACAGGCGTCAAAAAGCTGATCAGCACAACTCCCAAAATCAAAATGATCATCGTAACAATGGAAGAAATCGCTATAGAGATCGTGGAAATGATCTCTGCCTCTTCCGTTCCCTTTTCCACGCCCGCCTGTTCCATACAGTTGAGTGCACACGGTACTTTCAGGTTGGAAAGGTTTCCCGTTACAAAACCTAAATACGTGCCTCCGGAACCGAGCATGGGCGAGTAAGTAAAAGTCTCCACAGTCCCGACCGCGCAATACATCACAATGATGGAAATACCGGATGCAAACACTTTCCAGTTGACGCCGACACCGAAAACCACCATGCAGATAAACGGATAAGACAAAATCAGAACAGCCGCCACAACGCCCCAGATCCTGCCGTAAAGATGTGTATTATCATCAAACGTACGAATATTTTTCATAGTTTTTTATCTCCTCAGCCCAAAAGCATTGTAATGGGAACGGCGGACGCCATGCCCACGATGATACAGAACGGAAGCGCATAATCGTTGATCCAGCGCCATTTTGTCACTTTCAATAACAAACCGCAAAGCGCCATAACAATAGCGGAAACAAAAAACACCAGCACAGGGATCCAGCCGTGCGCTCCTTCCCCCACGCCGCCGAAAATATAGCCAAGAAAAGCGGAGATCATGCCCAGAAAAAGCGCTGTCATGAAAATTTCGCCCCACTTTTTATCACGCTGACGCATGCGCATCAATCCGCGCTGGATCTTTTTCCCCGTGATCAGAGGCAGGAACATAGATACAAGCATACCGCAGGTCATGACCAGTGCAACGGTAACATAGATCGTCGCATCGGTAACATTGTCGGGGAAAATATTTGCGGCGATGGTTTCATAACTGAAACTGCCGATGACCGAAAGCCGCAGCCACGGCAACGGAATTCCGAGCTTCTGCGAAAGGGCCACGATCCCGACAAGAATCGCGACCGCCGGCGCTATCGTAAAAATACCCGCGCGCACCATAGTCTTGTTCAGGACGGCCTTAGACATTCCGATTTTAACACCGCGGCGGTATGCGCGGATAAGAAAAAAAACTGCCTGCGCAACCACCACAGCCAGAATGATCGCTACGATCACATACAAAATGGGTGCATTCTTATCGAATTGTACCGCATTGAGCTGAAAAAACATAAAAAACTCCGTTTATTTTATTGCAAAGAGCAATCCTTGCTTCTTTTAACCAGTATAACACACACGACATATATTTTCAAGTTTTAGATACTTTATTTATCAAAAATTCGCCAAGAAAAACATTTTTCACCTGTTGCGCAAATAATAAAAGACTCGGTTTGCATGACCATTTGCAAACCGAGTCTTTTACCCTTCTTTCATCTGCGGCGTGCTTCGTAAAAATCGGGCAGATCTATTTTGTCAGCAGAAAACTACCTCACCGTTATCCTTTTCTGCCCTCGAACATATTCTTTTTCGTTCATATGTCATCATTTTTTATTTTAATTATCCAAAAAACATGCAAATGAATTTTAACACATATGTAAGAAAATTCATCTGTGAATAATTTAAATCGCAGCCATACCAGATAAAAAATTATGATTCACCGAAAAAACAATACGCTCCGTTATTCGGTTTATCTTATATTGATTTTACTTTAAATTCTGCTATCCTTTCCTGCAATTCATTTACGAATCTGCAAACATGAAACCCATCGCAGACCGCGTGATTGACCTGTATTGCAAGCGGCAGCATTGTTCTTGCCCCGTCTTTATAAAATTTCCCCATTGTAAAGATAGGTATAAGATAGTCGCCGCCTTTATCCAACCCTAAATGAAAGCCTTCAAATGTTGTCCAAGGGACCATGGACACATCAAACGTGTTCTCAGGCATCTCCTTTACGCAAAATCCCTGTTGTTTACCGTAATTATTTTTATCTGCTTCATAAGAAGCCAAAAATTTCTTCCAATCCTGCGAAAATTCAGTCCAAAGCAGGGAAAATGTCTGTGTATCCTTTCCCGCAGCTTTGTAATATCCAATTTTACTGTCATACTATAGGAACAAGGTACTTGCCTGTAATGCTCAAAATATTCTTTCCTCGCCCATGTTTCCACATTTATCCGTTTGAACATCACTTATCTCCTTCATCCTTTTTTCTGTTGTGCCTTCATTCACAAACTTTCTCTGAGGATCTCAATCACTTCTTCTTTTGTCAGCACTTTGTAACCGCCCTGCATAATGTATGTGCTGTCTGCTATTCCGGGAATCATGTCTTCCGTAACACCCAGCGTTTTCAGATCCATTACCAGCCCGATCGCGCGCATCCATTTTTCCAGTGCCGCCAGACCTTCCTTTGCGGTCTGTTCCTCGCTCTTTCCGTTCGGATCAACACCCCAGACATTCACGGCATACCGCGCCATCTTCTTTAACCCGTACGGCAAAATATGCCGCATATACGCAGGCGTTACCGCCGCAAGCGTCATGCCGTGCGTTGCGTCCGTATATGCGCCGACCGCCTGCCCGATCATATGCACTTCCCAGTCCGTATCCTTGCCCATCGCAACAAACGTATTCAGCGCCCAAGTCGCCGTCCACATGATATTGCTCCGCGCCTCATAGTTTTTCGGATCCTCCACCGCAATGTTTGCACTATGGATCAGCGAATGCATCAATCCTTCCATCACATAGTCGCTCGTATTGTCGTCCGTCCCCGAAAAATACTGTTCGTGTATATGGCAGAGTATATCAAAAAATCCCGCGATCATCTGGTATTTCGGTAAGGTAAACGTATATTCCGGATTCAAAATCGCAAATTTCGGAAACACTTCTTCCCCGAATACTTTCCCGATCTTCAGTTTCTGCGCAGGATTCGTAATGACCGAGCCTCCGTTCATTTCACTGCCCGTACCGACCATCGTAAGCACCGCCCCTACCGGAACGATCTCACAATCGGGATCCTCCATGCGCAGATAGTATTTATCCCAAAAATCTTCTTTGCAATGCACCGATACCGACACACCCTTCGCATAATCGATGACCGATCCGCCGCCGACAGCCAGGATCAGATCTGCTTTTGCCGCACGCGCCCGCTCGATCCCTTCTTTCATCTTTTCCGTCGTCGGATTCGGCATAACGCCTGCATCTTCATAAACTGTCTTTCCGTTCTCTTTCAATACTTTCATCACAGCGTCGTAGATCCCGTTTTTCTTGATCGATCCGCCGCCGTACACCAAAAGCACATTTTTTCCGTATTTGGGCAACTGTTCGTTCAGTCCTTCCAGAGCGTTCTTACCAAAATATAATTTCGTCGGATTGCAATACGTAAAATTTCCTAACATTTCCTTTACTCCTTTTCCGCTACGCTTTCTCGCGCTGTTTTTTCTCTATTATAAAACTTAAAGTTGACTCTAAGTCAAGTGAATTTTAAAATTTCTTAAAATTTCTTGTACTTTGCCGACTTTCTCCTAAATTTATTCTTCCCTGCCGTCAAATATGAAACGGATCTTTCCCATTGTCTTAAATGATCGAAGCAGGATTTCGGTCCCCGATCGGACGCCGCTTAAAAAGGCCATCCATCATCGCTTAAAAACGCATGCCGTTCTCCGACGGATCCGAAAAATCACAGCAGTGCCGCGCCCCAAAAATTTGGGGGCGGCGCGGCGGGGAGTATTTTTTGTGACAGTGTGCGGGATTGCGAAAAGGACAACCCTCACACTTATTCTTATTTTTTTTCTTTCTGCGTACAAGATAAACAGCGGCAGCCGCTATCCAAAGGATAAGGAGAGCGGCAATCAGAATGCTGATCCACCACATAAGCTACCTATACAAACAGACATCCGATCTGGTAGATCACAAAGGTGATCAGCCATGCAACGGCCAGTTGAAACAGGGCAACGAATCCTGTCCATTTCCAGCTTTTGGATTCTTTATGAATGGTCGCAAGCGTTGCGGCACAGGGAATGTAAAGCAGACAGAATACCATCAGACAGAATGCGTTGAGCTGACCAAATCCGATAGAAGAAAGGACAGCCGCAAATTCCTGCATTCCTTCGGCAGAGCTTGCATTGACGATGCCGAACAGGACGGCACAGCTGGAAACAACAACTTCTTTCGCTGAAATGCCCGCGATGAGCGCAACGACGATCTGCCAGAATCCGAGTCCGATAGGGACAAAGACAGGCACGAGGAATTTTCCGATATACGCGCCGAAACTTGCCGACATATCTTCCGCAAATCCCTGCGGGCCGAAATAAAGCAAAGCCCAGATGATGATAGTCGCAATAAAGATAGTCGTTCCCGCTTTGACAAGATAATCTTTGACTTTCTCCCATACATAGATCCCGACCGTGCGCAGATCGGGCATTTTATATTCGGGAAGCTCAATGATAAGATAATTGGCGTTTTGTTTCTTATCGATCAGATGAAGGATCGCCGATATTCCGATCGCCACGACGATGCCGATCACATACATCGAATACGCCGCAAGCATGGCGTAACCGCCGAAAAACATTTCCGCAAAGAGAATATAGATCGTCAGGCGCGCGCTGCAGCTCATAAACGGAGTCACCAGCATGACTTTGATACGGTCACGTTTGTTTTCGAGTGCGCGGGAAGCCATAATTGCAGGCACAGTACAACCGAACCCCAAAAGCATGGGAATGAACGCTTTGCCGGAAAGTCCGAGCTTGCTCATCAGCCCTTCCATGACATATGCCACACGGGACATGTAACCGCTGTCTTCCAGAAATGCCAGCGCAAGGAACAAAATAAAGATATTCGGAAGGAAAGTCAAAATCATTCCCACGCCGCCGATGATACCGTCCACAACAAGGGACGTGATAATCCGGCTTGCTCCGACGGAATCCAGACCCGTTTGTACCGTATCCGACAGCCAGCCGATCCCCAGTTCAAAGAATCCTTTGATCCAGTCCCCCACAAAGAACGTCAGGAAAAACACCAGTGCCATGATCCCGAGAAATACGGGGATACCCCAGATCCTGTGCGTCAGAACGCGGTCGATCTTTTCGGTAAAAATATCCTGTTCCTGTTTATGAAGGAGCACTTCGTGTATGATCTCGCCGATAAAATCGTATTTTTGGTTAATGATCTCCGATTCATAATTTTTATCCAGAACATCCGGAAGATCGACGGGATATTTTTCCACGATCTCCTTATCCCCTTCCAGCAATTTGATCGCATGCCAGCGGTAATTCGGAAGATCGGGATATTTTTCTTCCAGCGCAGCGATGATCTTATCGATCTTATCCTCGATCACGTCCGAATACACCATGGCATGTTCGGCATGATCGTGCTGGTGCGCTGACGCATACGGATGATCGTGCACAAGCCCTTCCGAAGGCTTGTGGCCGCGGTGATGGATCGCCGCATGAAGCAGCACATCCAGTCCCCTGCGTTTGCGGGCCGTTACGGGGATCACAGGGATACCCAGCATTTCCGGCAAACGGTGCATATCGATCTCCATGCCGCGTTTCTGCACAATATCCATCATATTCAGAGCCATCACCACCGGCTTGCCCAGTTCCAGAAGCTGCAGTGTCAGGTACAAACCGCGCTCCAGCACCGACGCATCCACCACATTGATGACTACATCCACTTCGTCGCTCAGGATAAAATTGCGCGCGACCGTCTCTTCCATCGTATAAGATGTCAGCGAATATGTCCCCGGAAGATCCACCAGGTGGATCCTCTGATTATGATCGCGGATCGCGCCTTCCACTTTTTCAACCGTCACCCCGGGCCAGTTTGCAACTTTCAGGTTTGCTCCCGTATAGGCATTGAAAAGCGTCGTTTTCCCGCAATTCGGATTCCCGATAAATCCGATGGTCATTTCTTCCTGTACGTCTTCCTGTACGTCTTCTTTTCTTTTTTCGCTCATTCCGCTTCCCTCACGCTGATATTTCTGGTTATGTTGCAGCCAAGCGCAAACCGCGTACCGCGCAGCTTGATGATCAGGATCCCTTTCCCTTTTCGGTTCAGGACGGTAACAGGCGCAAAATCGGTCATGCCAAGCGCTTCCAGGCGCCGCTCCATTTCAAACGGCAGAGAAATATTTTCCACAATGTATTTCCCTCCGATTTTTGCATCACTCAACAGCATTGCCTACTCCTTTGCTCTATAAACTTTTTTCGGTAAATTATTATAGCACTCCAAAAGCGCGCCGTCAACCTTTGGCCGACGGCGCGCACAAAATCATTTTTGCATTTACTTCCTGTATCCCTACTACGACCGCTTCACAATCCTCCGTACTTTTTTCGCAGTCCTCTATTCTCCGCTCTGTTCCCAATAGAGTTCCACCAGACTCTCTACCGTTCTGCCATAGCTCATCGTTCCGTCCTGTACTCCGTTCGCTTTCAGAAATAAATCATTGAAAAATTCTGAAATATCATCAATAATACCTTCATATTTGTCGTAATGCTCGTTCGCATTACGATATTCTTGCTTTATCTGCGGCAATAACCGTTCATAAAGCGTATTAAAATCTTCTTCAGGCAGAGCATTCAGCGTGACCGCCGCCGCACTCATCAACCCACTGTAACGCAAATATACATCCTGCGAACGGATACACAGCACATAAGCCGTAATATTAGCTTCGTTTTCGCGCGATACTCCCTTGGCGTGGGTCATTTCGTGCGCCATCGTAACAGGCAGGACATAGCTCGGAATATTCGTATTCACATTGGCCTCCGCGTAAAACGGAAAATAAATGCC
>CATYEP010000025.1 GCA_958405585.1 uncultured Eubacteriales bacterium | reverse complement strand
CGCAGACAAAAACACGCTGCCCCTGAGCTTCTTTATGCCGACAAACGCTGTCTTTCAGCTTTTTTATACCGACAAAAGCGGTTCTGCTTCCGCACGAATACCGCCCTGCAATATTTGCGTTGAGCCGATGCGTGCGAAACATTTATTTAATTAAAAGGATCTACACGAATCCTGATAAACAACGTCCGTCTTCGGAACTCTTCCGACGGCGGCAAAAACAACTATTTTCCGCGGACACATGCCTGCTCCCATAAATCGGACATATGCCTGCAAAAATCAAAAAAGGAGAACAAACATGAATACAAAACCTTATTTTGATGCATGTGTTCAAAGCATCTCGCAAATCGTACGCATCGACAGTTCGCAAACACCCGCCCTGCCCCATATGCCTTTCGGCAAAGGCGCGGCGGACAGTCTGAAATATTTTCTGGATCTTGCGGCATCTTTCGGGTTTGAAACACACAATTACGACAACTATGTCGGAGACGTGATCTTCGGTGACGGCGAAGAATTTGCAATATTGGCGCATCTGGACGTAGTCCCTGCGGGCAACGGCTGGACAAAAGATCCGTTCGGCGGTGAAATTGCGGACGGGAAACTGTACGGCCGCGGAACCATGGACGATAAGGGCCCTGCCGTTATTTGTCTGTACGGACTGAAAGCGCTCAAAGATTCCGGATTTACGCCCTCGAAAAAAATCAAACTCATCGTCGGCTGCAACGAGGAAAACGGTTGGGAATGTATGGCACATTATAAAAAAGTGGCGCACATGCCCGATTACGGTTTTACGCCCGACGCCGATTTTCCCGCCATCTATGCCGAAAAAGGGATCTTGCATTTTGAAATGCAGTTCCCCGTACAAAACGCGCCTTTTACCGCCCTCTACGGCGGCGAACGCGCCAACATGGTCTGCGACCGCGTTTGCGCCGAAGGGGCAGACGCAGGGTCGCTTCCCCTGCAAAAATACAGCATTGCGGCAGAAAACGGCAATCTCATTGCTTGCGGGATTTCCGCACATGCGTCCACTCCGGACAAAGGCGTCAACGCGCTTGAAAAAATGCTCGCCTGTCTTTCCGAAAAGAATGCGGATATAAAGCATATTTACGACGTGCTGTTTGCCGACGTATTCGGTCTGAAAAAACTGCACGACGAAACAGGATACCTGACCATGTCGCCCAACACCGTGCAATACAGAGACGGGAAAGTCTGCATCGTAACCGATATCCGTTACCCTGCCACCTACACGCAGGAACAGATCTGCGCACTTTTGGATAAATTCGGCGCACCCTATACGCTCTTGCATTGCCAGGCGCCCCTTTTCAACGACAAAAACGGATTTCTCATAACCGCTCTGCAAAAAGTGTATCATAAGCACACGGGAAAAACGGATGCTCCGCTCGCTATCGGCGGCGGAACGTATGCGCGCGCCCTCAAAAACGGGGCAGGTTTCGGCCCGCAGTTCGCGGACGAACCTTCCACCATCCACCAGAAAGACGAATATATAACCCTCGAAAACGTGCAAAAACTGCTCGATATTTATACCGACGCCATCTACGAACTGACCAAATAATAACTACAAACTGACCAAATAATAAAATACCCTACAGCGATTTTTGCGCAAACTCTTGCACAAAGGTTTGCCTCAATGGTACGTTGCGACAAAAACTTTTATTACAAAACAGGACAACCCGCACACTGTTTGCAGGCTGTCCTGTTTTTTTATATTGTATTTTTAAAATTCCATCACACCCGAAACTGTTTTCGGTTTGTCTCGCAAAAACAAAAAGACGGAAAAACTTATCAGCTCTCCGTCTTTTACAAAATTTTTTCCTCTATGATACTTTTATATGCAGTTGCGCAATGCCTCCGAAAAGATATCCCCATTCACGCGCGTTGCGTCGCATAAATTGCGGCATCAGCAGAACTGCCCCTGTCAGTTTTTATCAGGTGTTTTCCGTAGTTTCCTGCCCGATCTCTACATTCTCGGCGGCCGTACGGTTTTTCAGCTTATCTTCTTTGCTTCTATTCTTGTTTAATTTTGATGCGTCCGCACAGGCGCATTCCTGCAATACCGACGCATTCTCCGCCTGTTCATTGTAAGCAACGGGTCTGCCGTAATAACTCTTCCCCGCTTCGCTCATGGCAGTAAAAACTTCTTCGCTCAATTTTCTTGTCTGTTCCCGCGGCGTCCCTTCTTTTTCCGCATAAACGGCAGGAAGTATGTGCAGGATCAGCTTTTTCTGCATATGAAACAATTTTCGCAGTTTCGTTTCGCGGAATTCAATGAACAGAGGCAGTACAGGCACATCAAATTTGACAGCATAATGGAACGCGCCCTGCTTGAACGGCCGCAGCTTTTCATACCTCGGCCATAACGCGTGCTCAGGATAAAAATTCACGATCTTGCCGCGCGCCGTGAGTACGCCGATTGCGTCCTGCAATTTTTTCATATCCGCATACGTCGTACCGACAGGCAAAAATCCGCCCGACTTGAAAATACGACCCGCCCATCCGCGCTTTATAAGATAATAGGATCCCGTATTGAAGACCCGGAAAGAACCCAATGCATTCTTTATAAGAAGCGTATCCAGCGTATGCACGTGATTGCAAACAGAAATGGCACCTTTCCCCTTCAGCGCACGCAGATTTTTTCGCCCCTTCACCCGCGCTCCCAACGAAAACCAGGTGATCACAGGTCCGAATATTTTTACCACTGTCAACAGCCAGCAACGACGGAACCGCTCTGAAAATTTTACGGGAAGATAATTAAAATCCCCGTCGATCGGCAGCGCATCAAATGTGCGATGCTCTTCATTCATGTCAACGTCATACAGTCCCTTGCTCTCTAATTCCGCCTGCCTTTTGCGTAAGTCCTTTTTTGTCATATCTCTTACCAAAAGTAATATTATTTTATTACAATTATAGCATACCACAAGCGGGAAAGCAATATACATTTAACGCTTTTTTATGAATTTCGGCAGAATTTCACAAATTCTCCATTTCGTCGAGCGTCAATAAAAAGCCGGGTATAAATTGCCCTATAAAATATCTGAGACAGGGCATATCTTTGGCCTTGAGTTCCGCCTCGATACTTTCTTTCGCGCGTTTGAATTCCGTGTTCCCGCTTTTAAGTTCTTCCAGGCACTTCACATAAGCGGAAAGTTTATCCGCCGCCTTGACCAGCTTATATTCATAGCTGTCCGCATCCGCCTTCACATACCCTGAAATCCCCTTGCGTAAAGGTTCGGGAAGCATATCCAGCAACTTATCCGCCGCCCGATCTTCGAGTTGCTTGTAGGCACCGTGGATCTCCGCATTGAAATATTTAATGGGTGTGGGCAGATCCCCTGTCATCACTTCGCTCGTCTCATGATACAGCGCATACAGAACTGTTTTCGGAATATCGGGGCTATTGTGATAAATTTCCGTGTCGATCACCGCCAGCGCGTGCGCAAACATCGCCACCTGCTGGGAATGTTCCATGATATTTTCTTCGCGCGATGACCGCATCAGCGACCAACGGCGGATATATTTCATTCTGTCCAAAAAAGCATAAAAGTTGTACATAACCGATCCCCTTGCAAAAGTTACAACCATTGTAGCACAAATCCTGTTGACTTTCAATCGAATTTGAATTATAATAATACGCGGTTTTGGAAAAGTACTCTCATAAAAATTGCAGTTTTCTTCTGTAAAGCCAGAATATCCTAGCATTTTTATCAGATACTCAATAACGAAACAAACAGAGAGAAAACGATATCAACCGCTCTTCAGCGGCGCATATCGGGTTATCCATCCGATCACGAAATTTTCTGTTGCCTTTGCAAAAGAAAATTTGTGAATAAATTTTGAAAAAACAAAAATCACACTTTTTGTTTTTTCACCTTACGCCGCACGGGCGGCGAACGGGGAAAGGTGAATGCGGCGTATTCATCGAACGAAAGCCCCAAAAATGCGCCGCAGAGGAAAACCCTGCGGCCAACGGTTTACCGCGCGCCCGCAAGGTTTTCTTCAAAATCACGGCTTTCCGCAGTGCCTTTGCGCGAGGAATAGAACTCTGAAAAAACAAAAATCACACTTTTTGTTTTTTCACCTTACGCCGCGCGGGCGGCGTAAACAAAAGGGTGAATTTGCGCCCTTTCTACAACGTATGTGCTCTGATTCCAGGGCGCAAAGAGGGAAAAAGCGATGCCAGCCGCTTTGGAGCGGCGCGTGTCGGTTTGTCCATCCGATCACGAAATTTTCTTTTGCCTTTGCAAAAGAAAATTTGTGAATACAATATATCCGCCGGGGGTGCTGTAAAAAGCTGAGATTATACCCTTTGAACCGGACAAGATAATCCTTGAACGGAAGTTGCAAAGACGCTATAACGGCACGCCCTTTCGGGGCGTGTTTTATTTTTGACCGTCGTCGGCGGAAAATCACAGGAGGTTTTTTTATGTTTCTCAATTTTCTGGCATCTTATGCCGGAACACAGGAAGTGCCCGACGGCGAAGGCGGAACGTACACACAGTACATATACGATGACGTCTGGACTTCTTTTGCCAAGGACAAGCTTTCCGTTCTGTTTTTGTATCTGGCAATCGCTGCAGTCGTGATCCTTTTGGCAGTCGGCATCTTTGTTCGCTTCAAAAAAGCAGATTTCTTCCGCACTTACGTCAAGTTTGCCATCACTTTTGCGGCAGGACTCGCAACGGTCATTATCGTTTCCATGCTGTACCTGGAATTCTGCGATATGAGCGAAAACGGTTACGTGTTTGATCTTGTCCTCTGGCCAGTAGTTACCACTGCAATCGTGTTTGTGGCAAGCCTTGCCGTCTGCTATATTTGCAGTCTTTATTCACACAAAACGTTTAAAACCGCGCTCATCATCTGTCTCTGTCTGTGCGCCGCGGCCATTGTTGCACTCATCACCTGCCTTTGCATTTACTACGCTTCGGGTGATGCCGCTTCGAACAACGGCGTAACACCTGAATCCATCAACGATCTCGGACTGTACCTCTGCACGGCAGGACTCATCGTCGTGATCGGAGTACTTGCATTCTTCCTCGGCAAAAACGACCGCAAAGGTTTCGACTCGCGCGTAATTGCTTACGCCGCTGTCTGCATCGCCATGAGCTTTGCGCTTTCCTATCTGCGTCTGTTCCGTATGCCGCAGGGTGGTTCGATTACTCTGGCAAGCCTGCTGCCTTTGATGATCTTCTCGTATATGTTCGGCGTGAAAAAAGGCGTGTTTGCAGGATTCATTTACGGTATTTTGCAGGCTATTCAGGATCCCTGGCTGATCCATCCTGCACAGTTTTTGCTCGACTACCCCGTTGCATTTGCGGCGATCGGGCTTGCGGGTATGTTCCGCAACGTTCCGCAATTTGCAAATAAACCGCAGATCGCTTTTGCTCTCGGCGGCATTGTCGCATCTGCGTTGCGTTTCCTCGCCCATATTTTCTCGGGCGTGTTCGCTTTTTCCGAGTACGCAGGCTCGCAGAACCCTTGGATCTACAGCCTTGCTTACAATTCTTTCGTCTTTGTTGACATCGCGATCGTCATTGTTGTAGGCGTTCTCGTATTTTCGTCGAAATCGTTTATGGCAATCGTACGCCGCTACAATACTGCCCCCAAAGCAGTTCCTTCTCTGTCCGACCAACAATCCGTTCCGCAGTCGGATGGAACAACTGCAACACAGTCAATGCAAGACAAACAATAATTTTATATGGATACAAAGCCCCGCGGCAAAATTGCCGCGGGGCTTTTGGTTTTTTTAGAATTGATCAAAATTCAAAATGACGGTCGTTTAAAAATACAGCGAAACGCTCAAAATTCGTTGCTCTCGCCGTAGCCGTATTCCTTCAGAAGGTTTGCCTTATCGCGCCAGTCGTCCTTAACTTTCACATACGCCGTCAAAAACACCTTACTTCCCAGAAATTCTTCCATGCTCTTGCGCGCAAACGAAAGCGTTTCTTTGAGAGCTTTGCCCTGTTTTCCGATCAAAATCGCTTTGTGGTTTGCCTTTTCGCAGATAATATCCAGGTCAATATCATAAATGTTGCCTGTTTCGCGTTTTTTGAAAGTATTGACGAGGATCGCCACGCCGTGCGGGATCTCTTTATCGTATTTTAAGAGAATTTTCTCGCGCATGATCTCCGCGATCATAAACTTTTCGCTCTTGTCCGAAAGCACGTTTTCGGGAAACAGCGGCTCGCCTTCCGGCAATTTTTCCTTGATCGCCTCTTTCAGCTTCGCAATATTTTTCCCTTTCCGTGCCGATACGGGCACGATGTCGCACTCGATCCCCTCTTCAAACAGGCGTTTCACGTCCGACGGGATCTGTTCTTCGGGCATGATGTCCGTCTTGGTATAAGCGATCATCATCGGAATACCGAACGAAAGATAGTGTTTCATCAGCTCCACATCCGAATCGCTCACCCCTTTATGCCCGTCGTGCACATACAAAATCAGCTCCACGTCTTTCGCGGACTGTTCCGCCGTGCGCATCATCATATCCGAGAGCGCCGTCTTGGATTTATAGATCCCCGGCGTATCCACAAAGGCGATTTGCGCGTTTTCCTCATTCAGAACCCCTAAAATCCGATCGCGCGTGGTCTGCGGCTTAGGCGAAACGATCGCCACCTTCTCGCCCACCAATACATTCACAAGCGTGCTTTTACCCGCATTCGCTTTGCCGATCACGGCAACAAATCCGCACTTCATGCTTTTTTCTCCTGTTCGTCCGCATCGCGCGGAATATCCATATCCGAAAGAACTTTCTCTTCCCGCGCGCGCATCTGCGCTTTCTCTTCTTCCGTTTCATGATCGTATCCGAGCAGATGGCACAAACCGTGCACCGCAAGATAATACAGCTCCCTGCGCAGGGAATGCCCGTATTCTTCCGCCTGCTCTGCCGCCCGTTTGCGGCAGATCACGATACTTCCCAAAAACAGATTGCCGTCTTCGTCCGTATCGAACGGAAATTCTTCTTTCCGGATCGGCTTTTGAAGGATCCCGTCCAGATTCGGAAAACTCAGCACATCCGTCACGGCGTCCTTGCCGCGCGTCTCGGCATTGAGCTTGCGGATCCCTTCTTCGTCCGTAAACACAAGTTCCACCGCCAACGGAACGTCCGTTTCCACTCCTTCCAGCCCAAATTTTTCCAGCAAAGAAGTATCAAAACCCTCTTCTTCACATTCTATGATCAGTTTACGCATTTTCTTTATCTTCCTCGTTTTTCCGGTTAAGTTTCAGCTTCGGATACTGCACGCGGCTGTGATAAACACCCGTCAGACAGCTCACGATCGTCTCTTTGATGACCGTCAGATCTTTCATCGTCACATCGCATTCGTCGAACTGGTCAAGATCCATACGCTCCTCAATAATGTCGCGCACCGCACCTTCCACCTTTTCGGGCGAACGGTCGGGCAAAGTCCTGGAAATCGCTTCGCTCGCATCCGCGATCATGATGATCGCCGCGATCTTCGTCTGCGGTTTGGGCCCGCCGTACGAAAATTCTTCGATATTCACTTCCCCGTCCGACATCTTCAATGCTTTCGCATAGAAATACTTGATCGGCATCGTTCCGTGATGCTGTACCGCAATATCCGCCAGAATTTTAGGCAGACGTTTGCTTAAAATCAGTTCATATCCGTCTTTTGCATGCGAACGGATGATATCCACGGAAAGTTCGGGGGACAACTCGTTGTGCGGATTGTACCCGGTCTGGTTTTCCGTAAAGTATTCGGGCTGGCGCAGTTTTCCGACGTCGTGGTAATACGCCGCCGCACGCGCAAGCGACGTATCCTCACCCAACGCGATCGCGCACGCTTCCGCCAGGTGCGCCACGACGATCGAATGATTGAACGTACCCATCGCCCGCTCTTTCATCTCGCGCATGAGCGGCGCGTCGTGATCGGTCAGTTCACGCAGCCTGTAGTCGGTAATGCGGTTAAACAGCGTTTCAAAGACAGGAAGCAGAGCCATAAACAATACCGACGAAAGCACGCCCGCTTCCAGCCCGTACAGCAACAGATACACGACCCCGATCCCGCGGTTGAACTCCAGGCACGCAACCATCACAAGGATCGGTATGCTCACCGCAAAACCTGTCAGGAAAGAACGAAGGCGCGTTTTGACCTTGCTCCCCACAAATATCCCGACCATGCCCGCCGAAAAAGTAAGCAAGGGCGTGGAGCTAAGCGCCGTTTCGTATTGCTCAATGTTCGAAAAATTGGAAAAACGATCGATCGAAAACATCATCAGCGCAAAGATCACGTTGAGAAAAATCGCATCCCTGCGGCTCAAAAGCATCAACGCCAAAAGCGCCAGCAACGCGATCGGCCGCGAATAAATATTGAAAAAATATCCGAAAAAATAACAGATCAGGATACAGACGTCCAAAAGTATGAATATGAGCCAAATACTCTTGGGTGACGCCAATAGCGTTTTATCTTCAAACACGTAATAAAAATAAATGGTCAGAACGAGCAGAAATACGCTCGCCAACAGATAAATAACCGTGTTGTAATTCTCGGCAACGTATTCGCGGAACGACTGCGCCTGCCCCTGTGTGTCCATCCACAGAAAAAGCACGACCATGCAGACTAAGATCAGGTAGTTCAGCAGAAATACCAGCACGCTCGTTACGCATTCGGTCTTGCCGAACGTTTTCACTTCGGAAGGATCGGCGTATCTCATTTTCTACCTCCCGCATTCTCATGCCGCTGACTTTCTTTCTCGTATGCACGCACGATCTGCATCACCAACGGATGCCGCACGACATCTTTTGCCGTCAGCGTAACCGTTTCTATCCCTTCTATGTTCTTTAGGATAGACACCGCCTGTTTCAACCCGCTCTTTTTCCCTTCGGGAAGGTCGATCTGGGTAACATCCCCCGTGATCACCATTTTGCTCCCGTCGCCCATGCGCGTGAGAAACATCTTCATCTGCTCGCACGTCGTATTCTGCGCTTCGTCCAGGATAATGAACGCATTCGAAAGCGTCCTGCCGCGCATATACGCCAGCGGCGCGATCTCGATGCTCCCCTTTTCCATCAGCTTCAGATACGTTTCCATACCGAACATTTCCTGCAATGCGTCATAGAGCGGGCGCAGATACGGATCCACCTTCGTCTGCAGATCCCCCGGCAAAAAACCGAGCTTTTCTCCCGCTTCCACAGCAGGGCGGGTCAATATGATCTTCTCCACCTGCTTGCCTTTGAACGCGCTCACCGCCAGACATACCGCCAGATACGTTTTTCCCGTTCCGGCAGGCCCTACGCCGAATACCACCGTATTCTTTTTGATCGCGTCCACGTACTTTTTCTGGCCGACCGTCTTGCATTTGATCTGCTTCCCGCGCGAAGTGATCGCCACTACGCCGCTCATCACCTGCTCGATCCCTTCCAGATTTCCTTCCCGTGCCAGTTCGATGCAGTACACGATGCGGGACTTGTCCACCGTTTCACCCGCACGGATGAGTTTTAAAATTCCCTCCAGCACCCGCGCTGCCAACGTAACATTCTCCTCGTCCCCCGAAAGCTTCAAAAGCACGCCGTCCACCGACGCCTGTACTCCCAGCTCGCGCGTCACGATATTCAGATTTTCATCGAATGTACCCAGCAATCTCTGCATATCGTCGAGATTGCCCGCATCGATCGTAATTTTCGTTTGCTCCATATAACCTCTGTTCCCGCAAAACATGCGGTTTTATCCCATATTCACGGCGATCCGCACCCGATAGGTCAAGTGCACCGTATAAATGACTTTCCCTCCCTGCCCGATCACATCCACCGTCTCCGAAACAGGTTCTCCGCCGCAGGCAAGATACGCCGCCGCCAACGCCCGCTGACACTGCGCCTCGTTTTCTTCTTCCGCCGTATATGTAAAATCGCCCGTACATAATATGCTCGCGCGCGCGACCGCAAACGTCGGGATCTTTTCTCCCTCCTGCGTTTCCAGCCAGCCGCCCGCAAGTTCCTGTCCTGCCGCCACCGTCTCGCCTTCCGAAACCAGCGCCGTGCCGCGAAGCACCGCGATCTCTTCCACAACGCCCGCACAAGGACTTATAAGCGACGTCTCACGTTCGGGAACGGGAGTTTCCGCACTCTCTTCCAGCGTGACCGTGACCGTACACCCCGATTTTTCCACCGATGCAAACACCACGTTCGGCAGTTGCATCATCGCCGCACGCGCCCGCTCCGCCGCCTCATCGTCATATACGGAATACATACCCACACGGTTGTCCGCAAGGATCTGTTTTGCCTCATCCGCATAGCGTGCCGCGCTGCCCTGTACGTCAATGCGCAGAACAAAGAAATTCCCCGCCGCACAGATCAGCAAAAACAGCAGCGCGCCGATCACTGCACCCGGCCGCGCAAGAAGTTTTTCCGTAATGCGTTTTAAGCCCGCGCTTTTCCTCTTTGTTACAGTATAACACGAACTGCGGAAAATTGCAAAAATTTTTTTGCTTTCTTTTGATTTTACAAGGATTTTCAGACACCCCGCCCCGCATTTTTCCACAGAATACAGGCAAATCCCCGCCGCCGTGATCTTATCCAGCGCCGCAAGCGGCATACTCGTGCGGATCTCCAACTCCTCCAAAAACAACGGCTTCAAGTCGAACTTCCCCCCATCTCCACTTTTTCTACCTGTCCCGTCAGCACAAGATCGCCCATTCCGTAGCGTTCGATATGCAGATTTTTCCCGAATACGCGGACTTCTCCCTTTTTCAGAAGAAGCCCGATCTCTTCTTTGCTCAGATAAGAGATCCCCGTAACGTTTTCAAAACACGCGCACCTGCCCGCGTATACCACGAATTTTGCCCCGCCGTAAGCGACGTCGGGCGAAACGCCGATCGACGAAAAAATTTCTTCAAACAACCGCATTTTTTCTCCTTCCGACGCCTTTCACGCCGTTTCCGCATTTTTTGCGACCGCCTTTGTACAATTCTTTCCGCTTTTGCTTGCGATTTTCTTCCGCGAATGCTATAATTTCCGCAGAGTCTGCATTTTCACGTTTTTTTAACGAGATCACTGCCGCCTCATAACATTCTTTCGTTAAACTCTTTACATAATTTAAACGACAGGTGAATGAAATGCAAACATCCCGAAAAAGAGAAAAAACCAAGGCACTGCGGCTCTTTGTCGATATTTTCTGCTGCCTTGCGTTTCTTGCAATGGTCGGAATTTTTATATACCGCGCCGTAAACGGCACTCTCGGACACAGGCTAGCCGTACTGATCGTAAATTCATTGTTATGGTTTTTGCCCTTTATTCTGCGCCCGATCTTCCGCGAAAAGATCAGCGAATCCGTCTACGCGGTTTTTGCCGTTTTCTCTTTCTTCGCGTCCCTGCTCGGATCCGTGCTCGGTTTTTATTCTAAGATCTGGTGGTATGATCTGCTCATGCATACCCTTTTCGGGTACCTGGGCGGCATCATCGGGCTGTTTTTCGTGTGCAAACTCTCCGATATTAACAAATTAAAGCCTGCGTTTGTTATGCTCGTCTGCTTTGCCGTTTCCATGATGTTTGCGGCGCTTTGGGAAATCTTTGAATTTTCGGGGGATGTGCTTCTCGGTAATACCGCACAAGGCTCGCACATTACCCTCCCCGACGGCTCCGTGGTTACCCCCTTACAGGATACAATGGAAGACATCCTTTGCAATTTCACCGGAGCGATCGTTTTTATCCTTCATTATCTTGCGCACATTCTCAGTAAAAAATCACTGCTGATCGGATATATGAAAGACGATTTCAGCCCTGAAATAAATACGGTTTCGTCAGAAAAGGAGTGAAACGTATGCCTATTTTACAGTACAAATGCGAAAAATGCGGAAAGAAATTCGAAGAACTTGTGCAGAAATTCGATGACCCTGTCTTCTGCCCTGTCTGCAAAGAGAAAGCCGTCCGCGACTGGAGCGGCGAAATGTTTTCCGCAACGGGAAAACCTTCCAAAAAATGCAGCGGCCACTGCAAAACCTGCGGCGGCTGCCATTGACCGCCGCAAACGGCGCACTGCTTCCACGATGCGCCGTTTATTTTTTTGCCTTTTTTACCGACATTTTTCCGCCCTGCCGCCCAGATTTGCCGCTTTCGCAGCAAGCGCCGCCTGTTTTGTATCCGTTGCCTGTCTCACTCAAGTTTTTGTTTGCGCAAATCCTAAGCTCTCAGTTTCCCGACGGCGCCGTCAGCCGCCCGATCTGATCCGCACAAAATTTCAACAGAAGAAACTTTCTACCTCAAAGGTTTTCACCAAATACGCAAAAAACGATTTCCCTTTACAAGACAGCCGATCCGTCCACGAACGAGGAGATCACACCTGCAGCACCGGCACTGCGGAAGCAATCTGCCAGTTCTTCGGGCACCGCGATCTTGCCGCTGTATTCTTTGTAATAGCGCTTGAGCCCCGCAAAAAAACGTTGATCCCCCACCGCGTCGCGCAGAGTATCAAACAAGAGCATTCCTTTATCATACGCGATGACGACATATTCATATCCGCCGTAACTTCCAAGCTTTCTGTTCATGCTCGTGTCCGCTTCGCCGAATACCTGCGCCTGCACGCTGCACAATGCATTGTATGCCGTATGCGCCGTTTCTTTTCGGGCGTCGGCATTCACCCCATAATCCTCACGTTCCGCAAAGAACAGATACGAAGAATACTCCGCCAGTCCTTCGTCCATCCACGCGTTTTCAAGCTGGTTGTTCCCCACCGCCGCATACCACCATTGGTGCGCCGTTTCGTGCGCCGCCGTATAGTAGTAATCTTTCTCCGTCAGCGCATCCGAAAGCATCACAAGCCCCGGATATTCCATCCCGCCGAAACAAAATCCCGTCTGCACCGCCGAATAGGTTTTATACATATAATCACCGAACGTATCCGCATAATATGTCATACAACCTGCCAGCAGCTGAAGCGTCTTTTCCGCCTGCGCGTCCGCATAACAATAGTACATGACCTGCACGCCATCCGCTATCGTCTGATACACCTCAAATTCCGTACTGCACACGATCGCAAAATCCCGCGCGTTCTCCAATCGGTAGGAAACCGTCTTTTTCCCTCCGCTCTCTTCAGCCTCCGCTGTCTGCCCCGACGCCGCTACTGTATATTCCGACGGCACCGTCAGCGTAACGTTATAATCCGCACATTCACTGTAAAACGGATCACCGTCCGCATAATATTCGCATTCATAAAATCCGCGCCCCTCTTCGTATGCGCAAAGAATCGGATAAAAATTCCCCAAGTTTACGGTATGCTCCGTCACTCCCGTACGATGATCTACTTTCGCCAAAGTCAGTATGTATCCGATTTCAAGACTCACGCTCTCCCCCGGAAAAATCTCCTTTTCCAGGGTTACTTCCAGTATATTTTCATCTTCCCCGCATACCTTCCAGCCCGCACACGGTCCCACGCTTTCGATTTCCATCGAGCCGTAATCCTTTCCGTCATAATACGCCGATACATACGCCGCAGAAACGGGCGCATATTTTGCCCCTTCCCGATATGCGTTCCCGAACAGATTAAACTCTAATGCCGTAAAAGAAGTATCTTCGTCGTTTTGAAAGGTAACTTCTGCCATTCCTTTCAGAACATTCCCTTCCAGCTCCGCCGTAATTCGGTATTCGTTCCTTTTTTCTCCCTTCGCACACGCCGAAAAGAGCGGAATCGTTCCGATCATAAGTACAACAGATATAAGCAACGCCATCCATTTTTTCATACTATTTCTCCTTTCCTTCTCTTATGCGTATGCAAGTTTAACCGAAATTATGACCCGCCTTTCCCCGAATGCGCTTTGCAGCCTTCGCCGAAAATTTTTATTGCCGCAAAGCGGCGCGGACGGACAATTTGCCCGACCGCGCCGCTATTCTAAAAAAACTATACCGTCCGACATTCCATACCGCTTTTTCAAATCGGTTATTCCAATACTTTAAATCGATTCTTTCTGTTTCAGAAAGTCAGGAAAGCGCGAAAGGCGGGGAAGCGCAAAATACGCGCTTCCCCGCCTTTTTCATACAATGTAAATAATCCGCTCAACGTTTTTGCCCGAAAACAGGTATATTGCAAGAGGCGAAAAACGCAAGGCATTCATCCGGCGAGCCTTTCGTAAAGCCGCTTTGATCCATCATACAAGCCTGCATCTTATTCAGATAAACAAAAAGAAAGCCACGGTAATTTACGACCTTTAAAAGATCGTGCAACGGATATTCGAACGACGAAAGAACTCTTTCATCCCGCAAAACGCGCACGAATATTTTATCTTTTGTTACAAGCACTTCCGATTCGGCGCCGAGCATGGGGGTATTTTTCAAAGAATTCCTGCGCACCAGCGCGGGAAACCCGAACACCGCCAACGGAACCGACACCGCCGCAAGCACGCACATGACTATGCCGAAAATCAAATCATTGCCCGAAAAGCCCAAAAGCCACGCAAGGCACAGAAAAATGATCGGAACAGCCACGGCAAATCCGATCGTAAATTTGCGCGAATATTGATCCGCCAGCACCGCTGTTTCCCTCTCGCCGATATGACACCTCGCCGCATACAGCAGTTCAGCGTTCTCAACGTTTTCCACATTTTCCACGTTTTCCGCGTTCTCTCCCGCAGGAGTCTTTCTTTCCGTCATGCGATCCCGCACAACTTCGTCCGTCCCATCCGCATTCTCCGTTTTGAAATTTTCCTCTTCCATGTCTTTTCCCCTTCTTAAAACTGTTCACCGCCTGCGTTTTCATGCAGGCGGTGTAAAATACCTTTCGGATCAGTTGATTTTATACGTCGTGCCCGAAGGCGTGTCGATCAGCGTAACGCCCAGAGCGGAAAGTTCGCCGCGGATCCTGTCTGCCTCCGCGTAATTTTTGGATTTTTTCGCAGCCGCACGCTCTGCAATGCGCTTTTCGATCTCTTCCGCAGAAATCCCCTGCGCCTGCTTTTCCTGTTTTTCTTCCGCTTTAAGAAGATCGAGCGAAAGCACTTTATCAAAATCGGCAAGAAGCGCGCGTTTGGTTGCACCGTTCAAGTCTTTTGCCTTCACGACATCGTACACACAGGTAACGGCAAGCGACGTATTCAGATCTGCGTCCATCGCATCGCAGAATGCCTTTTTGTATTCGGAAAATTTCGCTTCATCCACCGCGCCATCATCGGGAATTGCCTGAATGCGTTGTTTGAGTTTTCGGTAGGCGTTCGCGGCATTTTCGAACGAATCCTGCGAAAATACCAAAGCGTTGCGGTAATGCGACTGCATGCAGAAAAATCTGTATTCCATCGGAGAATAACCGTCCTCCTGCAATTTCTTCAGGGTCAGAAATCCGCCCGAAGATTTGCTCATCTTGCCGCCCGCCGTATTCAAGTGCAGAACATGGAACCAATGTTTGCACCATTCGTGCCCGAGATACGCTTCGCTCTGCGCGATCTCGTTCGTATGGTGCGGAAACACGTTGTCGATCCCGCCGCAATGGATATCCACATACTCGCCCAGATATTTCATCGCGATGCAAGAACATTCAATGTGCCAGCCGGGATATCCTACGCCCCACGGACTGTCCCATTTGAGCGCCTGATCTTCAAACTTCGATTTCGTGAACCACAGCACAAAATCGTTCTTGTTGCGCTTGTTTTCGTCTTCGTCCACGCCCTCGCGCACGCCCACTTCCAGATCTTCTTCCTTGAAATTAAAGAATTTATGGTACTGCTCAACTTTGGACGTATCAAAATAGACATTCCCGCCCGCTTTGTAAGCATAACCCTTTTTCATCAGTTCTTCGATCACGCGGATAAAGTCGTCCACACATCCCGTGGCAGGCTGTACGACGTCCGGACGCTTGATGTTCAGCAATGCACAATCAGCAAAAAATGCGTCCGTATAAAATTTTGCAAGCTCGCGCACTGTCTTGTGTTCGCGCTTCGCCCCCAAAAGCATCTTGTCTTCCCCACTGTCCGCGTCGTCCGACAAATGCCCGATATCCGTTATATTCATCACGCGCGTTACGTCATAACCCGCATACCGCAGATATTTTTCCAGCACGTCTTCCATCAGGTACGTGCGCAGATTCCCGATATGCGCAAAATTATAGACCGTAGGCCCGCAGGTGTACATCTTTACTTTTCCCGCTTCGTACGGAACAAATTCTTCCGCCGTTCTTGTCAACGTATTATACAGTTTCATGGCCTTCTCCGATTCTTTCCGTTTTTTTCATTATACCACGCTTTGCCCGATCACACAAGCAATGCGACGATCTTTTTACAGCGAAACCGCTTCCGCAATGGCCCGGACAGTATCTTCTACCGTCTGCCCCTCGCAATCCACCGTTATGTCCGCATATTTTTCATAAAGCGGCACCCGCTCCGCATACAGATCGGCGACCGTTTCGCCGGGACTGCGCATCACGACCCCACGGCGGAATATATTTTTCAGCCGCTTTTCCAGCGTCTTTTCGCCGAGCTTTAAATACACGACCGTGCCGAGTTCTTTTAAATGCCGCATTGCTTTTTCTTCGTAAATGACCGATCCGCCCGTCGAGATCACGCAATGCTCCGCCCAAAGCTCTGCATTCACGCGTTCTTCAATGCGCAAAAATTCTTCTGTACCTTTCTTTGCGATAATATCACAAAGAAGCGCCTTTTCGCTGTTCTGGATGAGAAGATCGCAGTCGATGAACCCGTACCCGATCGCCTTTGCCAAAAGCACTCCCGCCGTACTCTTGCCCGATGCGGGCATGCCGATCAAAACAATGTTTTTCATACTTTCCGCCCGACGCCCGAGGCGCCGCTCCTTACAACTGTCGCGTTTATGCAAAGCATCCCGTTTATTATACGTTTTTTTTCGTAAAATGTCAATATTGTGCTGGCGTTTCCCGCCATTGTGTGGTAAACTGAATGGCATGAAAGAGAATCATTTCGGAAAAACGGAATACGATACGGCGCGCAAACTGCCCGACCTGCTCCTGCCCTGGTACGATGCAAACAAGCGGATCCTGCCCTGGCGCGAGAACACAGACCCTTACAGAGTCTGGATCTCGGAGATCATGCTCCAACAAACGCGCGTGGAAGCCGCCAAGGAACACTATGTCCGGTTTTTACGGGAGCTCCCGACCGTTCAGGATCTTGCCGACTGTCCCGAAGACCGCCTTCTTAAACTCTGGGAAGGGCTCGGTTATTATTCCCGCGCACGAAATTTGCAAAAAGCCGCCCGTCTGGTGGCGGAAAACGGATTCCCATCCACCGCTCAGGAATGGAGAAAGCTTCCCGGTATCGGCGATTACACGGCAGGCGCGATCGCATCCATCGCATTCGGACAACCGGAACCCGCCGTGGACGGAAACGTCATACGTGTGCTTTCACGGCTTTTCGGCGACGGGCGTATGCAGGATATCCTCAAGCGGGAATTTGCACTTCTCTTGAAAGATACCTATCCGCGAACAAGGTGCGGCGATTTTACGCAGAGCCTGATGGAATTGGGCGCAACGGTGTGTCTTCCCATTTCTCCGCTGTGTCTTACCTGTCCGCTCTTCAGCCTTTGCAAGACAAAAAGCGATAAACTTCCTCTGCGAAAAGAAAAAACGCCAAGGCCCATTTATGAAAGAACGTTACTGCTTTTTCACGACAAAAATCAAATCGCCGTCTGCAAACGCAGGGAAGGCGTCTTAAAAGGGACTTACGGTTTTTTCAGCGTTGAAAGCAAACTTTCTTACGAAGAAACGGAAAAATTTCTGCACGAATGCGGATTCAAAACTTTTCAGATCGGAAGA
>CATYEP010000024.1 GCA_958405585.1 uncultured Eubacteriales bacterium | reverse complement strand
TGTCTTTCTGCCCGTTATCCGCCCATGATATAATTCTGTATTTTCCCGGCGGCATGCCTGTCAGTTTGCGGAACTGACGGTTAAAGTAATTTTCGCTTTCAAAACCGCAGGCGTAGGCGATCTCGCGCACGCTGCGGTTGCTTTCGAAGAGCATGGAGATGGCCATATTCAGCCTTTTCTGCAGAATGTATTGCTGCGGAGAAACTTTGAACTGTTTTGTAAACAGGCTGCTGAAGTAGGTCGTGCTCAGATACATAAGTTCGCTCAGCTGTGCGTTGGTGATGGTGTTTTGGATATTATCGTCGATATATTTGAGAACGGGCACAAACCGCGCGGAACTGGCATAAACGTCGTCTCTGTTTTCGGGCAGAAATTTGGATATCAGGAAACGCAGGAGCCCTTCGCTGGCGAGCCGATCGGAGATCCCCTTCTGATCGTCAGGTTTTCGGACGATATTGGTAAGCAGATCCATGATGGGTTCGTCGGTGGGCAGGGCGGGGACGATGTTTTTTGTCTGGAAAACGGAAAGGTAGCTGGCGGTGGTGATATCCAGGTTGAAATGGATCCAGTAATGCTTGAGGATCTGGTCGCAATGCGCATCGAACAGGGAAAAAGCCGGAATAAAATAAAGATTCCCGGGGACAAGTTCGAGCTTTTTATTGTTTTCTAAAAAAATGATTGCGTGTCCGCTGACGATGTAATAGATCCTGTAATAAGGGAAAAAAGCGACGAAACGATGCCACGAACTGTCAACACTGTCACAGCCGGCTTCCATGATTTTTGGTTTTATCCCTTCAAAAGGGTTGATGTTTTCGTTCATTCCGGACCTCCGAAAACAGATATCTTATACAAACACTATTATATAGTATCGCTGATAAATTTGTCAAATTTTTGCAGGTATCAGTTTTAGGTTATCGATAACGCATTCTTAAATAAATGTCATAAAAAGGTATGTTTTCCATTAAAAATCATAAAAAAGTTCAAGTTTTCCATAAAATAATTCATTGTTATAGAATAGAGATAGGTTTATAATAAAGCCATAAGGAAAAGTTTAAAGGAGAAAAACTGTATGAAGAAGCTGCCCGTGCTTTTGGGAGCGGTTCTGGCGTTGGTGCTGGGCGGGATACCTTTTCTGAGTTTACAGGCGAAAGCGGATACAGAGAATGTTTCGTTGCTGTATGGTCAGCCGACAGTAATATTGGAAGGAGAGACCGAGAGCGTTCTGGACTCGATGCAGGATGCGACGGGAGTATCCTCCGTAAAATTTTTGCTGGGGGTACAAGGCGAAGAGCTTAGCGTAAAAGATGCGTCTGGGAATGTTCTGTGTACGCTGGAAGAGGCGTATGCGAAGCTGCCTGCGGGCGCTTCGGTGATCGCGGAAATTGCGGACACAACGGCGCTTGCCTTGTATGCGGATTTTGCGAAAGAAAAAGGGATCGAAAACCCTGGCGTTCTTTCTTCAGACATTACGGTCCTGAATGCTGCGTCTTCGGCGATGAGCGGGGCGGATCTGTACTATGCACCCGCGTCGGCGTCTACGATGCAGGAATGTCTTGCGGAGCTTGAGAAGGCGAACGTACTGGGGATTCAGGTTCTTGTGCTTTCGCACGCGGACGCGAGCGTGGACAACGTGCGGTACCTGCAGGCGCGGTTCAAGAGCGTGTGGGTCGAGACGGACGGAAGTGTGGAGCAGGTTGCGGATGCGATCGGTTCGGGGGCGTACGGGATCATCACGGACGATGCCGAGACGGTGCGGGATCTGTTTGCAAAGATTGCGGCGGCTTCGGATACAGATACGGAAGGGTACCCGATGGTGATCACGCGCGCGCCGTTTGTGGCGGCGCACAAGGGCGATCACATGCTGTACATGGAAAACAGTGCGGAAGCGGTGGCGGAAGCGGCAAGGATCGGGGCAACGCATGTCGAGATCGACATCCGCCTGACGAAAGACGGGCAGATCGTAGTATTCCACAACGATCAGATCACATACAACGGGCAGAACGTGAACGTGAATTCGCTGACGCTGGATGAGATCAAGTCGATCGATCTTCCGAATTCGAACGGCTGCAAAGTTCCGACGCTGGAAGAGGTATTCGACGTGGTGCTGGCTTCGGGGAACGAAGACCTGGTGATGGTGATCGAACTGAAGGGCAAGGAAACAGATCTGGTACCTTTGTTTGCGGCGAAAGTGCGTCAGTACGACATGGCAGACCGCATTGTGGTGATTTCGTTCTACGAGAACCAGCTGGATCTTGCGCGGGAGTATCTGCCGAACACATCGGTATCGTTGCTGCAGTACCTGACGGACGGCGACACGGCACTGACGGCGGCGAAAACGCGCGGTGCGGGCATCGATATGGCGTTCAATATCGACAGCAGCCTGAAAGCTACGAATATCCGTACGAAATACGGCAACGGGACAACGACGAGCAGTGCGTATCTGGATGTATTCCGTACGTTTGCGGACAGAGGGTATTCGCTGTGGATGTGGACATATGATTTGGATTCTATGACGGAAGCGTTCCGTTACGGGGTAACGGGCATAACGACGGACGATCCGCGGTATGCTTCCGATAAAATAGAAAAATTGCAGATCGGACAGGAAATTTCCGTAGAAGCGCAGCCTCAGAACGGTGAGACGATCGAGATCCCTGCACTTACATATAAGGGTGATTCGGTTACTGTTCCTGCGAAAGTGGTCTATCTGAATGATGAGAAAACCGAAGCGGTGCTGGTGTGCCGCAGGGAAGGCGAAATCGGGCTGGTCAGCCAAAGTGTGACATTCCGTGTAGAGGAGGGCGGAAGTGCGGGCGGATGCAGCGGCGTCGTTGTTTCTTCCGCGCTTGCTGTTTCGGGAGTGTTGCTTTTGGCGGGTATCCTGTTTACTATTTGGAGGAAAGCAAATTGAAAAAGAAACTGATTCGAACATTTGCATGTGTGCTGGCATTTGCGGCGGTATGTGTTCTCGGTGCGGGCTGCGCCAGGGAGCGAAAACCCGGTGGAGGCGATAATGAGCCGAACATTGCGGATTTCCCCTTGTATAATGCCGATTATAAGAATTTGGAGTATGTAAAAGAAACGTATGAAAGTTCTATGACGCAGCCTTATTGGCTGGGAAACGTCATCTATAATGAGCTGTCGCTGCCGATTTCGTACAACAACGGCGATGCGTATGCCAACCTTCTGTACACGCCTTTGAAGGTGGTTTCGGTGATGGACCAGACACTTTCCGTGACGTACGAAGAAGGAAAAGATTATGTAGTGGATACAGAAAACAAGCGGCTGGTGATCCCGGAAGGTTCGGCGATCGAACTTCTGTCCGAAAATGCCGAGCACGGTGTGGATATCCCGGAAGGATACGAATACAGCACGGCTCCCGATGCCGTCAACAAATATACGGTCTGGGGCGGACAGCCGGGCGATGCGAGCGCGTATGTCTATACCGAGAGCAGCCTGTTCTATGGAAGGTATCTTTCGATCACGTACGCATACGACATCAGCGAACTTCCCGAGGGGTTGTTCAACACCTATGACGGGACGATGCTGATGAATTTCCGCAGCAAGCTGCAAGCGGGACAGGACGTGAGCGTGGCGTTTATCGGCGACAGTATCACAGACGGAAGTTCATCCACGGGGGACAACCTGCATGTGGAGCCGAACACTCCCTGCTATGCGAAGCAGGTATGTGCGGAGATCGAGAGGATCTACGGCGTGAACGTGACGTACACGAGCGGAGCAAAGGGCGGCACGGTGAGTGAGTGGCCTTTGACGGGAGAAGGTTCGCTGAGCCTGAACCGTGTGCTGGACGCGAAACCCGACCTGTGCGTGATCGCATACGGCATGAACGACGCGACTGCGGAAACTCCAGTTTCGGCAGTGAAATACCAGTCGAATATAGAAGAAATTATGCTCAAAGTTCGGGCGGCTTCTCCGGATTGCGACATCATTCTGGTGAATTCCTTCCCGTGCAATCCTCTGTACGAGAAACAGGCGGGGCTGTTCGATAATTACGGCAAGAAGCTGGAAGAACTTTCGCAGAAATACGACGACGGCAGCGTGAAATACATCAACATGCAGACAGTCGGGAAGAATTTCCTGCAGATCAAGAGATATTGCGAGATCTCGTCGAGCAATGTCAATCATCCGAACGATTTCATGCACCGCGTATACGCGATGAACATCATGACGGCGATCTGCGATTACAAAACGGTCTGAAAATATAAAAAGTTTTTACTTTCCAAGTAAAAAGTCAGTGCTGGCGCACTGACTGCCATATTAACAGAAAATCCGCGGCAGCGGAAAAGATAAAGGAGAAGACAATGAAAAGATTTTTGAAGGTGATCCCTTGTTTGCTCTTGGCATTGGTAATGGTGGTTGCGGCAGTCGGATGTTCATATAAACGTCCGGGCGACACGACTGAAGAAGTGAAATATACTGTAAATTTTGATCTTCCTGCGAGCACAAAGACGACGATCAAAGTGCTGATCCCCGACGACGAATACGAGCGCAAGATTATGAATGCGTTGATCGAGGGATTCAATCAAAAGTATCCGCTGATCGAAGTGCAGATCAATACGCTGACGATCGATCGTTACAACACGGTCGTATTCCAGCAGTCACAGGCAGGAATTCTGGCGGACATTATCTGGACGAACTCATCCAACTACTACTTCCTGATCAGCAACGGCATTTCGCTCAACCTGAACCAATTTATCGAGCAGGGTACGCAGGCGGGTGTATTCAATTATGAAACCGATTTTACTTCGGACTTCAAAGAAATGGGCATGGTCGGCGAGAACCGTTATGCGATCCCTCGTTCGATCGACTCGGTTGTATGCTTCTACAACAAAGAGATCCTGGAAAAAGCAGGTGCAGACATGTCTTTGGTCAGAGACGGCTGGAGTTGGAACGATTTCCTGAAGGTCTGCGAATCTGTGCGTAATTTCTATGATACGACGAGTGATTCGGATTACAATAATCCGGAATTCTATCCTGTAGACGCGAACCTGACTTGGGAATCGGTTGCATATCCGATCATCAAGAGCCTGGGCGGCGAAGTTCTGGACGAAAACGGTGAATTTGCTCTGACGAAAGAAAAGAGCGACGAGATCGTGGCATTTGTAAAGGAGCTCGTGGATCGGAGGTATGTGGCGGGCGAAAATTCCAGCCAGTCGAGCTTTGAAAGCGGCACGGGTGCTTTGTATTTCCAGTCGACGGCGATCGACAAGCTGTATAATAAAGCGTCTCTTGTAAATCAGACGACCAAAGAGTCAAAATTTGATGTAGTGTCTTTCCCTCTGATCAACGGGGAAAGTTCGGTGATCGGCAACGGTTTTGCAGGGTATGCGCTGAACAAGGCGACGGCTTCCGATCAGACGAAGCTGGATGCTTCTGCGGCGTTCCTGGCATATCTGATGAGCTATGACGGTCAGCAGAAAGTGGCGTCGGACGGCGGTCTTACACTGCCTTCCATCCGCAGCGATCTTTCCATCGACAATCCGGATGCGAACTGGCACAAGACATACAGTGCTTCTTTCAACATGGAAGCGTACGTATGGGGATCGCAATATAAGATGGGGCTTCCGTTCCTGGCGAACACGAAAGCCGAGTTCACGAGCGGGATCGTGAATGCAATGAATACGTATGTCGGCGCGTATGCATTGAAGGAAACGGCAGATACCGCATATAACCTGTTCAAAGGGGAAGTGCAAGATGTATTCAACAGCATCGTCTGAGGCGGAAGATAAGAAATTGACCGGGAGCGCGGCGAAAAAGCCGTCGCCGCGCTCCGGGAAAATAAAGCAGATATGGAAGGAGAACCGGGAAGGCTGGATGTTCGTGGCACCTTTGGTGATCGGTCTTGCTATTTTTACGCTTTATCCGATGGTGCAGTCACTGATCTGGTCTTTCTTTAACTATACGGGAGCTATCTATTACTATCCGGTAGGGCTGGGCAACTTCCGTTATATGTTTACGACCGATCCGGTTTTCTGGAAAGTTCTCGGCAACACGGTTTTCTATGCGTTTGTCAGTGTGCCGATCGTGCTGGTATCCAGCTACTTACTGGCGACGCTGGTCAATCTTCCGTACAAGAGCGTGGGCGCGTTCCGCGTGATTTACTATCTTCCCTGCGTGATCCCTGGCGTGGTATCGGGGCTTTTGTGGAAGGATATGTTTGCTACGAACGGCGTATTCAATCAGTTTTTGGGGCTGTTCGGTCTGCATAGTCAGTTTTTTGAAAGTGAAAGTTCCTGGACGGCGATCAGTTCCATTTTCCTGATGAATATGTGGAGCATCGGCGGCGGCATGATCTTATGGCTTTCGGCGTTCAAGGCGATCCCCGTACAGCTTTACGAAGCGGCGAAGATCGACGGCGCGGGCAGATTTCAGCGTTTTACGCACGTGACGATCCCGCAGAGTTTCCCGATGATATTCTTCAATGTCGTGACGATGCTGATCGGAACACTCCAATACAACGGAACGCTCACGTATGCGTACAACGGACAAGGCTACCGCAATTCGCTGTATATGTTTGCGGTACTCATCTACAACGAAGCGTTTGTGAACAGCAAATACGGTTATGCGAGCGCGCTGTCGTGGTTCCTGCTGATCTTTATCGGTATTTTGACAGCAGTCCTGTTCTTTGCCCGTTCGAAGATATACAGGGAGGACTGATGATGCAAGCGATAAAAAATTCATCTCTGGATATCAATACGAAAGTCAAGCGCAGCGAGATCGTTTTCAAAGTGCTGATGCACATACTGATGATCATCATTGCGCTGATCCTGGTGTTTCCGTATTTTTACATGGTCATGAAGAGCCTGATGACGCAGGAAGAAGTTATTTCGTCCACGTTCAAGCTTTTCCCGTCGGTGCCGCAGTTTTCCAACTACGCGCAGATCCTGCAAGACAGCGGGTATCTTGCGGCGTTCGGGCACACGATGCTGGTGATCGTGTTCAACCTGATCGCAGTTCCGCTTTCGGCGACGTTTGTGGCATTCGGTTTTGCGCGTTGCAAATTTATCGGTAAGAACATTATTTTTGCGTTCATGCTCTCGACGCTGATGCTTCCGAGCGTAGTGACGCAGGTTCCGCTGTATGTCCTGTACTCGAAGATCGGCTGGCTGAACACGCTGTATCCGCTGACGATCCCGAACATTACGGGCGGCGGCGCGATCTACATATTCCTTGCGCGTTCGTTTTTGCAGAGCATTCCGAAGGACATCGACGATGCGGCGAAGATTGACGGGGCGGGATCGTTGCGCAGGTATTTCTTTATCGGGCTTCCGCTCTGCAAGCCCATCCTGATTTATATCATGATCAACGTGTTCACTTCCAACTGGGGCGATTACTACGGCCCGTTGGTATGGCGTCTGGACGATGATTTCCCTGCAACGCTCGCTTACAAGGTGTTCTATCTTTTGCAGAACGGCGCGACGGGGAACGATATGGTTCACATCCGTATGGCGGCGGGCGTTATCATGAGCCTTGTGCCGGCGGTACTGTTCTTTATTTTCCAGAAGCAGCTCATCGAAGGGGTTGCCATGGACGGCCTGAAAGGTTAGGAGCAACGGATGAAAGGAAAAAATTTTTTGAAAATGTTTACAGTATGCGCGTTATCGGCGGCATTTTTGTGCGGCTGTGCGCGCGGCGGGAACGGCGGTAACGGCGGAAACGGAGAAACGGATCTGAAGTACGATACGCGCGGCCTTACGCCGCAGGAATACAGCGTGGCGAACCTGGTGGCGACGGATGATTACGGCAGAACGGTGGAAGTGCGTGATCCCACGAACGCCGAAAAGAAATACGTGGGCGTGTTTTACTTCTTATGGCTGGGTTCGCAGAGCATGACGGGCATCTATGACGTGAACAAACTGGAAAAGCTGGGCGACGATTCGCCGCTGTATGATACGAACGATCAGACGGGGCAGAGCCCGACGAGACAGTTCCATTTTGCGAGTCAGCCGCTTTACGGGTATTATTCCATGCGTGATCCGTGGGTGATCAACCGCCATGTAGAGCTTCTGACGATGGCGAACATCGATTATATCATGTTCGACTGCACGAACACTCTCATTTACGAGGATGTCGTGGAGTTGATTTTGGAAACGCTGCAAAAGTATGCCGACCAGGGCTGGAACGTGCCGAAAGTATCGTTTTATACCAACTCTTCTTCGGCGGACACGGTACGCAGGATTTACAATGCGTTCTATGTATCGGGGCAGTATGACAATCTTTGGTTCCGCTTTGACGGAGACACACGGCCGGTGATCGTCGGCATTTCGTCTGCGAACATCGGTTCTACGGACCAGTCGCTTTCTTCCGGCGCGACAACGGTCTTGCCTACCAGCGATCCTTTGTACAGCTATTATAATTTCTATGAATCGCAGTGGCCTTCGGCATCCAAAGTGGACGATAATAAGGGTTTCCCCTGGATGCAGTGGGGGTCTCCCGCGCCGCATCAGAACGGCAATGCGTCGGTAAGCGTGGCGCAGCATTCGGAGTCGAGCGTATTCTTTTCCGATCAGCTCCCCAATTCTTCGCGCGGCTATAACGGGTCCACGGTGGAAGAGGACTGGAGGCAGGGTGCGAATTTCAACTGGCAGTGGGAACAGGCGTTTGCCTATGACAAAGCCGGTATGGTCAAAAACGTGTTTGTGACGGGCTGGAACGAATGGACGGCGATCAAATCGATCACGGGACAGCCGGGCGGCGGAAACAGCACGAGCGGTTACACGGGCAAAGACATATGGTTTGTGGATGATTACAATGCGGAGTATTCGCGCGATATAGAGATGGGAGCCGAATACGGAGACGGATTCTATATACAGCTGGCGGCGAACACGCACAAACTGAAAATGGGAGAGAGCACCAAGTATAAGATGGTGACAAAGACGATCGACATACAGAATCTGGACGATTGGAAGAATATTCTGCTCGAATATGCGGATTTCTCGGGCGACGCGATGGCGCGTGATGGCGAAAATGCTGCAAACGTGGCGCATACGTATGTCGATAATTCCAACAGGAACGATATTGTTTCTATTAAAGTTGTGCACGATTCGGAATATGTGTATTTCCGCGTGGACACGAAAGATGCGATAACGGAATACAACGGAACGGATACCAACTGGATGAATCTTCTGATCGGCGCGGGTGACACAACGAATTCTTTTGCGGGATTTAACTACATTATAAACCGTAAACCGGGCGAAAACGGTGTAACGTCCGTTGAAAAATACAGCGGAAGCGGTTATAACTGGACGGAAGCGGGCACTGCGGAGACATATGTGTCCGGGAATACGATCGTTTATAAGATAGCGCTGTCAACTCTGGGGCTGACAGACGGGGATGTTTCTTTTTCGTTCAAAGTCAGCGACAATGTGCAGAAACAGACTTTCAGCGAAAGAAAACAAGAAGATCTCGATATAATGGATTATTACTGTACGGGGGACAGTGCGCCGATCGGCAGATTCGGTTACGCGTACGGTAAGTAAAAAAATAATTTAAGGAGAGGAGAATTTATGAGCAGGACTAAGAAATTGCTGGTATTGCTTTTGGCGGTCTGCATGGCAGTTTCGGCAATCATGTGTCTGACTTTCTCTGCATTTGCAGAAGGTGAAACGGTTGCAAATGTATTGGGAGTCGTGGATCAACAAGGAGGTAATGGCACTTATCCCATCCGTGTTGACGTGAATACGGATGTGGCAAAGTCAGTCGGAAATGGTTCGACGTCGTTGGCGACAAAGGATTTGTCTAAGGTAACATTCCGTCGTGGAAGCGCATCGAAGGTCGCAGATTTTGCACAGGGGCGTGGTCAAGCCATGTATTTCTATTTTAAATCAAGCACCGAGCTGCCTTTGACGGAAGATGTTTTGGCGCGTGGCGATATTTTAAATATCGCGGCAGGATTTGTATTCAGTACTGTTGACGGCACGACAAGTTACATCATTAGCGAGGAAGTCAATTATATTTACGACGGTTCGCTGTGGGTACAGGGTACGGAGCTTCCCGAAGCAAAGGAAGAGACTGCAGCGATTCTTTCGGCTGAAAGGGTAAAAGGGAATAGCACTTATCCGATGCGTGTGGATCTGAAAACAAACGCGGTGTCTTCTCTCGGGACGCTGGGGGATAATTTAGCGGATGCCGATAAGAGCAAAGTTACGTTTGTGCGCGGTGATGTAACCATTTCTGCAAGCGTGATCCAGGGACATGACAAAAATATCTATTGCTATTTTGCGGCTGGTAACAGTGGGCTTGAGCTGACGCAAGAAGGCGCACAAAAGGGTGATAAATTTATTATCGACGAAACTTTTTCGTTTAAGTCTAAAGATGGGGCTTTTATCTATACCGTTGATGCTGGGCATATATATGTCTATGATGGTACACAGTTTGTGGAAGATTTAAGTAAGTTTACGGAAATGAAGATCGAATCCATCACGACGAAGGACGTTGTGAACAACGATAAGGATTCCATTTTCTTTGTAACGACGGATTCCGCAAACACAGCCAATTTCGGCAACGATAATTACGCGGCTACGAACATTCTGAACTACATTACGTTCACTTTCCCGGACGGAGCGGCGGGCGATGTATGGTATTGCCGCGTGAACGGTTCGGTGGCGCGTTTCTTTATTCGTTCGGGCGGAACGAACCTGAACATCAACACGCTTCCTGTCGGCAGCGTGATCACCATCAAACCCGGTTTCCGCATTCTTGCGACGGAAGCAGTGCAGGAAGAAATTTCTTTTGTGTATGACGGGGAGGAGTGGAGCGAGTACAAAGACACGGCTATCACGGCTCCCACGCGCATTTCCAGAGTCACCAAGGGCAACGGCAACGATTCTTATCCGATCGCATTGAATGTTTCCACGAACATGCTCAATTTGGGCTCTCTGGTCGGACTGAAAGCGGATACGGCGAAAGTGACGTATACGCGCGGCGATAAGAGCGTCAACGTCAGCATTGTGCAGGGTTATGGTTCGAACCTTTTGATGTATTTTAAAAGTTCGAGCGATCTTGCTTTGACGAAGGATACGCCGGAAAAGGGCGATATTCTGAAAATCGAGGCAGGATTCACGTTCGAGAGTGCTTCCGGATCGTGTATTTATAAAACGTCGATCGATTATGTGTTTGTTTACGGTGACGACGGTTTCGAAGCGGATCTTTCTTCCTTTACGGACATGAAGATCCTTTCGGTCACGACGACGGATCCGAAAAACGGAAACAACGACACGGTATTCTTTGTAAATACGGATTCGTCCAATGAGAAGGATTTCGGTGATCCGAACTATACGGATACGGACATTCTCAATTATGTGACGTTTACGTTCCCGGACGGAACGAAAGGCAACATTCATTATTGCCGCGTAAACAAAACGGTAGCGCGTTTTTATATCCGTAAACAGGATAATTCGGGGAATATCAATAAAGTGGAAAAGGGCAGCATGCTCACATTCCACAAAGGGTTCCGCATTCTGCCGGGCGAAGCGCTCAAAGAAGATGTAACCTATATTTATACAGGTTCTGAGTTCCAGATTCTGAAAGAGCCGACTGATTTCAGCATCGCGGCAGATCAGAAGACGACGATGATCGTAGGTTCGACCTTGCAGATCCGTGTGGAAGCGGAGGAAGGCGTCAACGTCAACTATTCGTACAAAGTCAGCGACGATAAGATCGCCACAATCGATTATAAGGGCAAACTTAATGCTATAAAGGCAGGCAAAGTGACGGTCACGGTCAGCTATAAGGATATTTCCAGGACAATCGAAATCACGGTTCGCGATGAGACGGAGGAAGAAAAAGAAGATCGTCAGTTTGTGATCGAACAGCCGGAGAACGGGATCAAATACTATGTCCCGGTCAGCACGGATAAAAATCCTACATCCGTTGTCACGCAGAATTTTGGAATGCAGGGGAAATTTATTTTTGCGGACGGGTCGGAAAGCGCGCCTTTTAAAATTAAAGATGACTGGTTCGAACAGGCTGGCGAGGAATACAAGTATGCCCATGAATTTGACCTCACGATAACCGAACAAATTTCCGGGATGAATTTGGAAACAAAGATAACGGTAGTCGTTTATGAATACAAAGATATCGGGCTGTTCAACAGTATCGGTGTTTCCGGATATGATATCGACGATGACCGCAACCCCGGTGAAGGAACATGGAACGGTCATATGATGATCGGACTTTCGAGCTATTCCACGAACACGACCAACCTGCTTTCGCAGAACGAACTGAATACGATCGCGTCCTATATCGAATATACGACGGCGGACGGAAAAGTTTATAAAGGCAGCGGTGATGACAAACGCATCGGCGTGTGGCAGACCAGCACGAACATGCTGGTCATGATCAAGCCGGACGGCGCGACGACCAACATGGGATATTCGTCGGAAGATCATTACAAAGGAACAACGTATGCACCCATCTACAAACTGGGTGACAAGATCACTTTCAAAGAAGGTATGCCTATTTACGCATGGATCGGCAATAAGACGGTAGATCCGAACCGTCCGATCGAAGGGGAAGGCTATCTGAT
Organism: uncultured Eubacteriales bacterium; assembly: GCA_958405585.1. GTDB lineage: Bacteria > Bacillota > Clostridia > Christensenellales > Borkfalkiaceae > Borkfalkia. The sequence continues at coordinate 5,947 of CATYEP010000024.1, read as the reverse complement.
CGTAGAAGGTTATCTGGATGCGGATTATACTTATTACTGCTATGAAGAAGACGGCACGAAGAGTCTGTGGCAGCTGTACAAGGAATACACGGACTTCAAGCTGAATGAGAGCATGACGATCACGGCAGGCGGAACGGCGGCTGTAGGCGCAGTGCGTGTGCCTTCCGATGCGACGCTCGGAACGTTCTCATATGAATCTTCTGATCCCAGCATTGTTACGGTAACGCAGCAGGGCAACATGATCGGTATGAATGTCGGCACGGCTACGATCACGGTCACGCTTTCGGGCGGTGTGGATGAAGAAGGCAATCCGATGGAAGACATTGTCAAGACGATGACGGTTACGGTAAAACGCGGTATTACGAAAGTAGAAGGCAGTATTGAACTGAAAGTCGGTTCGACATTCGATCCTTCTGCGTATGAAGTGACCGTAACGTTCTCGGACGGAACGACGGAAAATATCAAACTGAACGATGAGCGCGTCGTGATTTCCGGAACGATCGACACATCTGCGGAGGGCGAACAGACGTACAGCATTGCGGTTACGATCGACGGAGAAACCAAGCGCGGACAGCTGACGGTCAATGTAACGAGCGGCGGCGGATGCAGTTCTGCGGTTCTGGGCGTGAATGCGGCGGCGGCACTTTTTGTCGTAGCGGCTGCGGGTGTCGTGCTGGTATTGCGTAAAAAAGCGCGTTAAAAGCAACAAGTTGTAAAGGAGAAATGCCGTTTTTGCGGCATTTCTCCGAAAAATATGCTAGAAATACAGGTCGGGAGTTATGTTAAAAGTATCTGAAACAGCATGTGAATATCAGATCGATCCTCTGGGGATCGATAGCAGAAAGCCGCGGCTTTTCTGGAAAACGGAATCGGACGGAGAAAAACAGACATGGTATCGCGTGATCGTAGCGTCTTCGGAAGCGGAATTGTTGCGCGGGGCAGGGGATCTGTATGATACAGGCGTTGTTTCGTCCGCGTCGGATTTTTATGCGGAATACAGCGGCCAGGCTCTGACTTCCAGACAGAAATGTTACTGGAAAGTGTTTGTGGGATACGAAGGCGGCACGGCGGAAAGCGGCGTGAATTTTTTTGAAACGGGGTTGGACGCGGACGACTGGAAGGGTACATGGATGTCGATGCCGGTGAACAACCAGGGCGGTACGACTTTGTACCGCAAGATCATTCCCGTCAAAGAAAAAGAATTTACGCGGGTACGCGCTTATGTATGCGGGATCGGATGCTGTGAAGTATTCTGCAACGGAGTAAAGACGGATGACGCTGTATTGGATCCTCCGATCACGGAATATGCGCAGCGGGTGTTGTATCGCGCGCACGACCTGACGCACCTGATACATACAGGCGACAACGTTTTCGGCGTAGAAGTGGCGCATGGCTGGTTCGGTGCGAAAAAGGTACTGGTGCAGATCTATGTGGATTATGCGGACGGGGAAACGGAAGAATTCCATTCGTCCGTGAATGGCGGTTGGTGGGTCGGCGGAAGCCCGGTGATCGACAACAGCTTTTACGACGGCGAGATTTATGACGCAAGGATCGAAGATCGGGTGCCGAAGAACTGGGCGACAACGGCGTATGTTCCGACGTGGGACAAGGGCTGGATGTTTACCGTTTATACTTCGCCTCCTGCAGGAAAACTGGAAGCGCAGACGATCGAGCCGGTGCGTGTGACGAATTGCTATCCTGCGGTATCCCTGCAAAAGCACGGGGAAAACGTTTGGGTCGCAGATTTCGGCGTAAATATTGCAGGTTGGGCGAGGATCCGCGTCCGCGGCGAGAGAGGCGCGCGCATTACGCTGAAATTCGGCGAAAGGTTGAAGGATGACGGAAGCGTAAACCGTTGCAATCTGCGCTGTGCAAAGGCGCGGGATATTTATATCCTCAAAGGCGACGGCGAAGAAGAATATGCGCCGCGATTTACGTTCCACGGTTTCCAGTATGCGCAGATCGAAACGGAAGGGAAATGTGAATTGCTTTCGGTGGTGGCAGAACATGTGCATACGGATGTGCGCCTTGCCGGGGCGTTTCGTTGTTCGGACGAAACGTTGCAGAAATTGCATCAGAACGCGGTGGTGACCGAACTGAACAACGAGCAGGGTATTCTTACCGATTGTCCGCAGCGTGACGAAAGATTCGGATGGCTGAACGATTTGTGTTCGAGGCTTTATCAGACGGTTTATAATTGCGGTATGGAACGGTTTTTCCCGAAATTTACGAGGGATATCACACATACGCAGCTGGATAACGGAGCCATTGCAGATACGGCGCCTTATTATACGGGCGGACGTCCGGCAGATCCGGTGTGTGTGGCGTATCTTCTTATGCCGTACTGGTCATACGTTTATTACGGGGATGTACGCACAGCGAAAGAAGAATATGCACACTGCAAGGCGTGGACGGAATACCTTTTATCCTGTTCGGAAGAGTACATCATGAAGTATTCCTATTACGGGGACTGGGTGGCGCCCGATTGTTTCCGTATTCATACGGATAATCTGTATGTTTCGACGTTGTCGCTGTACTGGCATCTGAAGCTCATGGTGCGGCTGGCAAAGATCGCAGGGCAAACGGAAGACGTGACTCTGTACACGATGAAAGCGGAGAAGTGCCGCGCGGCGATCTATAAAAAGTATTTTGACGAAAAGACCTGCAATTATGCGGGCGGCACGCAGACGGCAAATGCCATGGCTTTATCGCTGGGAGTAGTGCCGGAGGAATACAGAAAGAAGGTTGCGGAAAATCTTGCGGAAGACGTAGAACGTCTGGGCTATCATTCATCCTGCGGGAATATCGGGTACAGGCATCTGTTCTATGCACTCGGGGACAACGGTTATACCGATCTTGTCCTGAAAATGCTGAAAAATCCCGAATATCCGGGCTGGGGATTCATGCTTGCGAACGGCGCGACGTCGGTCTGGGAAAGATGGGAGAGCGAGATGAGCGATGAAATGGATTCGTTCGATCATCCGATGTTCGGCAGTTACGATGCGTTTTTCTATCATTACCTGGCGGGGATCCGAATCGACGACGATTCGTTTGCCTGCGACAAGATCACGCTCAAACCTGTCTTTGCGGAAGGGCTGGATCATGTGGAGGCGACTTTCTCCACGATTCGCGGCGACATCGTGAGCCGTTGGGAACGCAAGAACGGACGTATTTACTGTCATTTTGAGATCCCGTCTTCGATATCCGCGAAAATCGAAGTGGGTGACTTGCTTTTGACCCGCGTGAGCGGTAAATTCGATTTTGTGCTCGGCGCAGACGGTTGTATTGTTGATAACAAGCAGTCCGACCGCACTTATGCGGGATGCTGAGCGATCTGTGCAAAGTATTTTGTGCGGTAAGGTGTATTTTTTGGAAACAGGTTTTTCCGAAACGTACGGAAAATCATAAAATAAACAGATGAAAAAAGGAGCGGGGAGAAGCATTACTTCTCCCCGCTCCTTTATTGTTCGTTGATTTTGTTTACCGAACATATCATTGCTGTCTTCCGTCTTACTCGCTTGCTGTCGCTTCCGCCCGTTATCGCTTCTGCTTGTTGTCGTTTCCGCTTGTCGTCACGCTTGCCCGCCGTCGCTCCTGCCCGTTGTCGCTCACGTGTGCCGTCGCTTCTGCCCGCCGTTGCACCTGTTCGCCATCGCTCCTACTCGCCGTCACGCCTGTCCGCCATTGCACCCGCTCGCCGTTGCTCCGGCTCGCTGTTGCTCCCGACCGCTGTCACGCCTACTCGCCGTTGCACCTGTTCGCTGTCGCTCTTGCCCGCGAAAGAGACGAGTTTTGTCGCAAATTTTTCTTACCGTCTAATAAAATTTGTGAAAAAACAAAAAATAAAGGGAAGCAAATGTATTCGGTCTTTATTTTGAAAGGAGATTGCCTGCGTTTTCGGAGAAAGAGACAAAAGGTGTTTTATTTTTCAGAAAAGGCAAAAATTTTTTTTAAAAAACTGTAAAAAGGGAAAGGGATGTGCTATAATAGCATAGGCGACGAAAGGAAATCGGGTGACAGAAAGTGGTTTTTTTAGAGCCTTTTTTGTTATAATTATTGAATGGGGCGGGTTTGGCAGACGTAAAGGCATCGGATAAACCGTATTTATTTGTTATACGGGCAGTAAAAGAAGGAGAACGATATGATAGTTTGTGTCGGAGAGATACTTGCCGATATGATCGGCAAAACGGAAGGCGGGCGCACGTTTTATGAGCGGTATGCGGGCGGTGCGCCGTTCAATGTTGCGTGCGGTATGAAAGATCTCGGCACGGAATGCGGATTTTGCGGCAGAGTGGGGAAAGATCTGATCGGAGATTTTCTTGCGGATTTTGCGGCGCGAAAGGGGTTTGATTTTCTGGATGTGGGAAAGGATCCCGAAAGGAACACGACGCTTGCGTTTGTGGAGTTGGACGAGAAAGGTGAGCGGCATTTCAGTTTTTACCGCAAGCATACAGCAGACTATGCATTGCCTCTTTCTGCGGTGGAGAAAATCGTGGCGGCGGCGGATATCGTGCATTTGGGTTCGCTGATGCTTTCGGAGACGGAAGGCAGGGCGTTTGCGGACGAACTGATCGAAAGTGCGCGTAAGGCGGGCAAAAGAGTCAGTTTTGATGTTAATTACCGCGACGATATTTTCAAGAGTCAAGAAGAAGCGGTTTCCGTTTACGGGAAGTATCTGGAAAAGGCGGACATTGTAAAGCTGTCGGAAGAGGAGCTTTCGTTGTTTTCGAAAGCCGCGACGGCGGAAGAAAGGTTGCTTGAAAAAGCGGTCGGAGGAAAGATCGTGTTTGTGACGCTCGGATCGGGCGGAAGCATGGTCTGTGCGGACGGGAAGATCTTTAAAGAGCCTATCCGTCCCGTTCGGGCGTTGGATACGACGGGTGCGGGGGATGCCTTTTTTGCGGGTGTTCTGAGTGCTATGGACGCCGGCGAACGCGGTTGGAATAAGGTATTGCGCATGGGGAACGTCTGCGGCTCGCTGACCGTGCAGCACAAAGGGGCTGTCGGGGCTTTTTGTAAAGACTCGGTCATGCGCGCGCTGAAGGAATAAAAAAACTGCCCGCGTGAACGGATTTTTAAAAGCAAAAGATCCTGACGAATAAATTTTATGAAGGAGCCATGCGCAGGATCGGCGAGGCGAACCGCTTGGCGGCAGAGATCGAGAAAGTGTGATTTTCAGGGAAATAGTTCCGATTTATAAAGGTACCGCCGAAAGCCTTTTGCGTTCGGCGGTTTTTGCTGCAATGAAAGCCCGCCCGCGCAAAAATTTTTGCGCGGGCGGGCTTTCATTGCCATGCCGGCGGATAGGGAAGTGTTTTTTACGGTCGGATGTTCCATTTTTGCGTTCTTGGACGGCCGTCTTTTAGGGCAGACCGAAAAAAGCGCCGGACAGAGCAAAATTGCTTGCTCTGTCCGGCGCTTTTTTGTCCCGAAACGGGAAGCGTCTCGTGGGTCACTTGCGGAAAAATTATTTTTGTGCGGCCAGGGCTGCGTACTTTTTCAGCAGCCGTACGTAAATTTTGTAGTTTTCGAAAGAAACGTCGGGCGGGGTCTGGTGGTCGCAGGAAAAGAGTACTTTTCCTTTCCGCGCGGAGGGAAGAAGCCTTTCGAATTCGCGCGTCATCGCTTCTTCGCCGAACTTCATGCACATTTTGTCGAAATGTCCGATAAACGCCATTTGCGGCTGTTTGCGGATATACAGAGATACGTCCACGCCTGCCTGTCGTTCCAGCGGGAACATGCCGTCCGCACCCGCTTCGGCGTACCAATCCACCGCTTTGGTGATATCGCCGTCGCTGTCTACAAAACTGTAGGTATATCCTTTCAGAAGCGGCATTGTCTTTTTATAGTAGGGCAGCAGAAATTCATCGAAGGTCTCTTTGGAAAGCATGGGACCGTTGTTGTAGCTCATGTCCTCGGCAAAACTCATGAAATCGAAGGGGAATAC
>CATYEP010000023.1 GCA_958405585.1 uncultured Eubacteriales bacterium | reverse complement strand
CCCTATTTTTTCTAATTTTTTGTTAGCGCCTGAGCCGGGACGAATTCCTGTATTGGAAACCTTGATAAGACCAATATCCCCCGCATCCCCTACAGCGGCATCGACGGCAATTATCGGATTCAAAGGGTGAGTTTCCCGTAAAAAATGATTCATATAACGGATTTCTTTTGCAGTAACTGTCTTCTGTAATGTCCCATAAACGAAGATATCAGAGGTTTTTCGTTCATTGATAAGGGTTCCGCAGATCGGGCCAAGACTGTCGCCGATGGCGAGGTCGCTCCCTATGCATAAAATTACCGGAGGGTGTTCATGATTTTTTAAAACTTGGTTTAAAGCCAGAACGATTCCGGATGCCGCCATTTTGTTGAAAAGATTAAATGAAAATTCCATAATTTTTTACCCAAAAAATTTGTTTTTCCGATTGAAATCAGATATAAAAACGTTATTGACATATTTTTTATTTTTATTCAAAGTTACTGACATATACACAAATTGCGAATAAAATGTGGATAACTGATTGTGTTTTTATCGCAATTTATATTGAGTTATCCACAAAGACCCAATTAAAATTGTGGATAAGTAGCGTTTTTGTGTATAAAATGTGGATAACATAAACTAAAAGCGCAAAAAATTTACTATAAGCGCGTCTTTAAAATAAAAAAGTTGTGCACAATCGCTTTTTACGTTGTGCACAATTATCTTGAGAAAGCTTGATAAATTTCTCATGCAAGTTTTATGCAGGCTGTGTATAAAAATTTTTGTTAAATTATTTATACATGGGACAAAACCTACTCTTTTTTTGGCTGTGTTTGGCCAAATTGATTAATGTCTTTGGTCTCGTTTTTGTATTTTCGTGATTTTGTAGTAGAAATGAGACTTTTTAAAATTTTAAAACATTTGAAAAGGAAATTTTGTTGATAAGTTTTTTACTGAATAGCTTTATCAGAGTAATTAAAATAATAACTATTTTCGGGATAGTTAACAAAAACTACACAAAAGGACAGATTAAGCTTTTGTAGTTTTAAACAATATTTTTTGTACATTTTTTGCTTATGTAATTAGGTTTACAAATTTAGTCCATATTGGAGATCTGATTTCAGGCATAATTATAATTGAAAACATTATTTCTTATAAAATTCGTTTGTAACTTTATTTTTGCTAAATTGTTTGCTTTTTTTGTTTTTGTAGTTTGTCAGTATTTTGGCCTTTAAATTTTCATTGCGCTACTGAATATTTTGGCGCTGAATATTGTGGCGCCACAGTAATTGTTAGCGCTAAGTTTTATAGCGCATATAAATTTGTAAGCGCATTATTTAATAATTTTTTAAGCGCAAATATAATTATTTGCGCTTCAATTTTCAAATTAATAATTATCTTATATTTTCTCATATTTTTTATCTAACTTTATAAAGCGCATAATATATATTTAGCGCTTTATATTTCATTAGATTTGGCGTATTGAATTTAATTATGCGCTAAATAATTTTTAATGGATTTGCGTATTATCTTTTTATATGCGTATATTATAGTATTTACATTACTCTATTAGATCTTTCAACAGTTACCGAATAATTTTAAGATATATTTGTGGCGCTATATTTTAAATATAAATATTGTTTTTGCGTCTTTAAAGCAACTGCATTTTTTATCTAAAATTACCGAATTAATATCTATTTTCGCTAATATTAATAGAAATATTTTTGTGCGTTTCTAATTTTTTTAACAAGCAGCCTTTCTTTGACTGAATTTTTGGATAAAAAGCATATATTTTTTAATAAAAAGTTAAAAAAATGGCCGTTTTTATTAGATTTTGAGTAATTTTAACCAATTTTAGAACCTTTTTTTAACCATTAAAAAATACTAAAAAATGCCTAAAAATTGGCATTTTTTACTATAGCGCACGGCATTTTTTCGCCATTTTTTAGTATTTTTTCGTTTTTTCTTGCTTTTAAAAAAGCCTCTCAGACGATTTGAGACAGAATAATTTTTATTTTGCCTAAAAAAATTGACCTTAAAACCATTAAAAATGGTTAAAATGTGGATATTTTTCTATTAAAATCAAAGCAATAGATTAGTAAAATTATATTTTGTTCTGACTTTACGTTATTACTTTTTAATTATTTTGTGATAAAACATTTTTGCAATTGCGCTAATTTAATTTTTTATCTTTTTAATGTTTCATATGAAACATTAATTCTTGATTACTATCAACGCTAGAATGGTTTTTTGTAATATTTAAATATATAATAGTGCAAGCAATTTTGAATAATTATACATTGACGGCATATGTATTTTATCAATGCGTAATTTTGTAGTATTGGCACTTTTCATATATAGGGCATTGCCAGACAAAATTTATAATATATATGCAGTGCTTATATGTCTTCATATGTTCTATACAGCATTGTGTTTAAGTAGGGGATACATAAGATAGTACGCTAAAACACCATACATATAAGCGCATTATCAGCGATAAATTTTATAATTTTAAATTTGTTAATATTTGAAGCGCCATATAAACTTAGCATAATAATTATTGTTATATATGCTAAAATTTTAAGTATGTAAATAATGATTATAATATATAAATCATTTGTGTTGTTATTTTAATAATTTTATTGATTAGCGCGCGCAATATTATAGATGTGTTTTACGCTTAAATCTACCAATCTATTTGCTAATGTTTCATATGAAACATTAGCAAATAGATTGGTAGGGGAATGTCATTTTTTATGGTCACTATTGAGTTTTTTTAAAGTTATTTTTTGTTTAAAATATAAATGCGCTTGTTATTTTATTTACATATAAAATGTTTCACGTGAAACATATGAAAGACCGGACAAGTTTCATATGAAACATTCTTAAGGCTTTTTTTACTGAAAATATTATAGGCGCTTTGGTATTTTTTGTGAAAAATTATGATAAATTCATAAAAATTTAAACCATTTGAAAAAGATTTAGAAGAATGTGTTGTGTTTTAAAGTAATTTATGATATGATAATAACAGTACAATATTGTACACAATTTGTTTTTAGACGCATTAAAAGGTAAACTGTTGAGATGTTTTATACAACATTTCAGTATCTGCTTTAGTATCATTGGAGTACTGGTTGATTATTTTTGTATGCGCCTTGTATAATATTTGGCGCTAAGTTTACTCAAAAATCTAAAACAAATAATTAAACAACACTTTTATCGATTATAAACCAATAATATTCCTGATAATGAGTAAAGACGGAGAATTTTTTTCGTTACCAAATTTTAAGCATGTTTTAATGGTTTTATTAAACAATTTGCTGTTTTGCTATTGTAAGAGTTTTCTTTCTGAATAACATAAGGGAAAATACTTTTGCAAAAACGAATAAGACTGCCGAATCTTTTTTATCAGATTGTCAAGAACAAACGGAACAATTGAAATCGTTGTAAAGAGCCGCTTATCATGAGAGCGTGAAGTTTGAATCATTGTTTGTCGCGAAAATTTTGATATGTTTTTCTGCTTCATGTTTGTGGAATGAAGGGGAATTGGGACTAAAAAAGAAATAAATTCGGTCAGTCTTTTGCCTTACCCTTGGAAGCTGTTATTTCGGGAATACTTTTTTCTGATATGAGATATTTTTTAATCTTCCTCTGATGTGTTGATCTTTGGTCTGAACATTTTATTTGGGAGCTTTCAAAATGCTTTTATGGGTTGGTGAGGATATGAAGAATAATAGGTTCAGAGTAAGGCGTGATTATTTTAATTTTCTCGAAGAATTATGAAAAGCTAAAAAGATAAGAGTGTTTAAAACCCGGATAATTTTCCTATGCTTTAATGGAAAGTTTTTGATGGTTCGTTCTTGTTTACAGATAGGAGTCTTTGATTGGTTTATATAGATAGTAAACGGGCGGATGCAGACGGGTTGTTCTGCGGAGTAATTTTTGAAGGCGGCTTTTTTGCTTCAAAAATTTCCGGGTATCCGTTTAAGATAGTTTCTCTTGCTTGTTTCCATATATTTAATAGTTTAATCGGCCTTTGATGTGTACATACTAAATGAAGGAAAAACGGAGAGAACCAAGAAATATTTTATAAATTGTTACATCAATCAGTGGGGAAGGATATCAATCTGAGATTTTGGATTTATCGTATAAATCAAAATAGGTTGGTGAAAAATACTTGATTAGCGCAAGACAAATTGATAGGGTGCGAATATAAAATATTTAAGCGCTTTGCATTGAACGGTGAATTTTGTCGGCGATGATGGACGGTCGGTGGAGATAAATGGCCAGAGAGAATTGGACAGCCGACGGAGATAAATAGTCAACGAGAGCTGGACAGCCGACGGAGATGAATAGTCAGAGAGAGTTGGACGGCTGACGGAGAAGAATGGTCAGAGAGAGTTGGACGTCTGACGGAGAAGAATGGTCAGAGAGAGTTGGACAGCCGATGGAGATAAATAGGCAACAAAGTTGTACGGCTGGCGGAGATGAATGGTCAGTGTGAGCTGGATGGCCGACGGAGATGAATTGTCAGTGTAAGTGGGACGGCTGGCGGAGAAGAATAGTCAACGAAAATCGATCCGTGGAGTTGATTGGTCTGGAAAGGGTAAATTTCAGCGAGAGCAAAATGATTTGATCGGATCAAGGGAAGCTAATTCAGAAAACGTTTTGCAGAAAGGGCGGGAAACTTGTACAATCGGAGAGCTGCTTGAAAGAAGTTGAGAAAACAGGGAGCTTTTAAAAGTTCATACAGAAGAGAATATTTTTTGCAAGAGAGAGATGACTCAAGAGCAAGAGAATAAAAGTGATTGAGAAAAGTAAAAGTCGGTCGAACAAGGATCAATCGAATAATTAAAAAGAGCAATAATTTTTGAGAGTGATGTTCAGAGAGAGAAACATGAATTACTGCGGCTGATGGATGATAAAAGTTCGTTATAAAAGAAAGATGAGAAAATAGAGGGGAAACAGTTTTTTGAACAAATAAGAGTGAAAGCCGTGCATCAATGAAAAAACGAGCATCGGGCGGAGAAGTAAAAAGCGGGAAGGGCAGAAGCAAGAGTAAAGGTTGAGACTCAAGACTGGCAGATCTGACAAATAAGGACAAAGGCAAGAGAAAAAACTGAGGCAAGAGGAAAGATTGTATAGTATACAGAGAGCGAAACGTTTCTGATGAGAGAAAAAGTATAACGAGACGGAGAGCGGAAGACTGGCGGCAGGAAGTGAGAAAAGGAGAATATACGGATGTTTTCTGAAGCTGGGGTTTACAGAAAAGGGAAAGCAAGTCTGGCGGAAGCCGATAAACGATAAAATCGGGAGAGAGGGAGAAATCATGTAAAGAGAGAGATTGAAAAGGAAGCGAAAGAAATAAAAGCGGAAAAAATTGACAAAAAGAAAGAAATCATATAATATTTATATATAATAATGATAGAAGAAGGAGAAATTGCAATACATGAGTAAGACATCGAAAGTACTGCTCTGGGTTTTGCTGGGAGTGGTGCTAGTGCTGGTGCTGTCGGTGGTATTGAGTTCGACGCTGATGGGGCCGAAGAAGATTGATTTCTCGGAAATGGATGACAAGATCATTGCCGGAGAGATTGATGCGATCGAAGTAGACAATTATGTTTACTACGGATTGAAAGACGGAGCGGTGAAGTTCAAGGCACCGGGGCCGCGTGGTGAACAAAATGCGGTGACGAATGAATTCTGGGATGCGGTTAAGTCAAAGGGCATATCGGTTTCGTATACGGATCCGAATGCGGGCAGTTTCATGAGTTATCTGGTGCCGCTGGTCGGGGTTGTGCTGGTGTGTGTGGTATTCTGGCTGATCATACGGCAAACGCAGGGCGGTGGAAGCAAGGCGATGAGTTTTGCGAAGACGAAAGCCCGTGTGAATTCGAACATAAAGGTACGTTTTTCGGATGTAGCGGGAGCGGAAGAGGAGAAAGCGGAGCTTGCGGAAGTAGTAGAATTTTTAAAGAGTCCGCGCAAGTTTTCTGATCTTGGAGCGAGGATCCCGAAGGGGATACTGCTTGTAGGGCCTCCGGGAACAGGTAAAACGTTATTTGCAAAGGCGGTAGCGGGGGAAGCGAATGTTCCGTTTTTCTCGATATCGGGTTCTGACTTTGTAGAAATGTTTGTCGGTGTAGGTGCTTCGCGTGTGCGTGATTTGTTTGAAGCAGCGAAGAAGAGTCAGCCGTGTATTATTTTTATTGATGAAATTGATGCCGTGGGTCGTCAGCGTGGAACGGGGCTTGGCGGAGGACACGATGAGCGTGAACAGACCCTGAACCAGTTGCTGGTGCAAATGGACGGTTTTGAAACGAATGAAGGGATCATAGTTATGGCGGCAACGAACCGTGCAGACATACTGGATCCGGCTTTGTTGCGTCCGGGACGTTTTGACAGGCAGATTCATGTGAACTTGCCGGATGTACGGGGCAGGGAACAGATCCTGAAAGTGCATGCGCGGAACAAACCTCTGGCACCGGATGTGAACTTCAAGATTTTGGCGAGGATGACGAGCGGATTTTCGGGAGCGGATCTTGAAAATCTTCTGAACGAAGCGGCGATTTTGACGGCCCGTGCGAACAAGAAGATGATCGGCAACCATGAATTGTTTGAGGGTATCAACAAAGTGTTGTTGGGACCGCAGAAGAAGAGCCGTCTTGTGACGGAATCGGATAAGCGGATTACGGCATACCATGAAAGCGGACACGCGATCATAGCGAAGTTGTGCAAGCATTGTGATCCTGTACAGGAAGTATCGATCATAGCGCGCGGCATGGCGGCTGGCTATACGATGACTCGTCCGGACAACGACGACAATCACATGACGAAAGACAAACTGACGGATCTTGTCTGTGAACTGCTTGGCGGGCGTGTTGCGGAAGAATTGGTGATCAAGGATGTTTCGACGGGAGCGTCGAACGATCTGCAGCGTGTGACGGAGATTGCCCGCAAGATGGTGACGGAATGGGGTATGAGCGAGCGGGTCGGCCTGGTGACGTACCGTTCGGATAATCCGATCTTCCTGGGCAGGGATATGGAAGCACACAACAGTTACAGCGAAGAGACGGCGGGGATCATCGATGAAGAAGTGCATAAGATCATCGAAACGGCACATGCGCGTGCGGTGAAACTTCTGACCGAGAACCGTAAAGTTCTGGACAACATGGCAAGAGTCCTTGTAGAGCGTGAAACCATTTACACGGACGAAGTGGATATGCTGTTGGAAGGGAAAACGGTGGACGAAGTGTACCAGTATATGGACACGAAAGAAAAGGCGATGCAGGAGAACCCGTTCAGCCGTTTCGTGAATACGAAAACGGGCGAAGCGGACAAAGCCGAGAATACCGATAAGACCGACAAAGAGCAAGACGGGAAAGACGGCGAAGGCGGCGAAAGCGGCAAGAAAGATAGCTGAGAAGGGAAGGCGAAAGAACGCAAGACCGGAAGAAGCGGGAGAGCCGGAAGGCGAGCCGCGGAGGAGCGGACCGAAGGGACGGAAAGGACGTTCGGGACGTGAAACAAACAGGAACAACAGGCCCGGAGCGCTGAAAAGAATTTTGAGGCGCAGAGCTTAAAAAGGGGGCGCTCCGGGAAAAAATTCAAGAAATACGGTGGAAGAGAATGGGAAAAATCGTTTCGTTTTCAAACCAGAAGGGGGGAGTCGGCAAGACGACGACCTGTGTGAACATGGCGGCGTATATAGCGTCGTCGGGCAAGCGGGTACTGCTGATCGATATGGATCCGCAGGGCAATGCGACAACGGGAATGGGCTTTTCCAAGAGTACGTTGAAAAAGTCTGTTTACAATGTTCTGATCGATGATGAAAAGGCATCGGACAACATTTTAAAGACGGAGCTGGAGGGAATGGACATTCTTCCGTCCAACATTGATCTTGCGGGTGCGGAAGTGGAGTTGGTTTACAAGCGCAGCCGTGAAAAAGTTTTGAAGAACGCATTGGCGGAAGTCCGTGACAATTATGATTACATATTTATTGACTGTCCTCCGTCGTTGGGGCTTCTGACGATCAACGCATTGGCGGCGGCGGATTCGGTGATCATCCCGATCCAGAGTGAATACTATGCATTGGAAGGACTGAGCCAGCTGATGAATTCGATCACGCTGGTGAAACAGCATCTCAATCCTGCGCTGAACGTGGACGGGGTAGTTCTGACCATGTACGACAGCCGTTCGCTGATTTCCAAGCAGATCGCGGAAGAGATCCGCAAATTCTTTACGAAGAGGCTGTTCGAGATCGTGGTACCGCGCAACGTACGACTGGTGGAAGCGTCGTCGTACGGCAAGCCGATCATGATGCATGATCCGAAATGTACGGGAGCGCGCGCATATAAAGCGTTGACGGAAGAATACCTGACGCGGGAAGAACGCGATAAGAAATAAAGAAGACGGTAAACGCGCGGCGAAAGCCTTGCGGGCAACGGCACGGTGGGACGGGATACGGTCAAGGGGGGGGCCCGTCCGAAGATAACATTTGGAGGAGATTATGAAATCGAACAGAGGATTAGGAAGGGGATTGTCGGCGTTGTTTTCGGATACGGAAGAGGCGTATGAAAATGCGGCGAAACAGCCGTATGTTCCCGAATACAAACCGCAGGCACCGCTTCCCGAAGATATAAAAGGGCTGATGGAAGTGGATATCGACATGGTACGTCCGAATCCCAACCAGCCGCGAAAGAATTTTGACGAAAATGCCTTGAACGAACTGGCGGATTCCATCAAGAAGCACGGACTGATCATGCCGATCGTGGTGAACAATCTCGAAGACGGCAAATACATGATCATTGCCGGTGAACGCCGATACCGTGCGGCGAAGATCGCGGGAAAAACGCAGATCCCCGTCGTGGTACGTTCGTATACGGACCGCGAGATCAAGGAAATTTCGCTGATCGAAAACCTGCAGCGTGAAGACCTGAACCCGATCGAAGCGGCAAACGCGATGAAACAGCTGATGGACGAATACCATCTGACGCAGGAAGAACTTGCGGAACGTATCGGTAAATCCCGTCCGGCGGTCACGAATACGCTGCGTCTGCTGTCGCTGACGCCCGAAGTGATCGACATGGTTTCATCGGGCAAACTGAGTGCGGGACATGCCCGCGCACTGGTAACTCTGCCGGAAGACGTACAGTACAAACTGGCGGGGGATGTGGTCAAAGACGGATTGTCCGTGCGCGACATCGAGCGCAGTGTGCGCGATTACTTTGCTTCTCCCGAAGAACTGGAAGAAAAGAAAGAAAAGAAAAAACAGCAGGTCAGCATCGAACTGAAAGACCTGATCGAACGGATGCGGCATACCTTTAAAACGAAAGTATCGCTGATCGGTAACGATCGGAAGGGCCGTATTTACATCGACTATTACAACACCGACGACCTGGATCGGATCAGTGAGATCGTAGAGATCGTCGATAAACAGGAAAAACGTTGACTTTTTGAACATCGCATGCTTTGACGGTCTATAAGCTATCGGCATTGCGAGCGTGGTATTTGCGGCGGCAACAACAGTAACGCGGCTTTGTGTTCAAAGCGAATCCGTCCGACAAGAGGGCACGGACGCGGAAAAGCGGGCAAAACCCGTGAAACCAAAGAACAAGGAAAGAGCGTTCGAAGTTAGTGAAGAAGAAAGCGCGAAATGAATATGGCAGGGAAAGCCCTGTCCGCAAAACGATGGTTTTGCGGACAGGGCTTTTTTTGTAACTCGGAAAAAGCGCGGCGGAATGCAAATTTTTTACGGCGAAGTGCAGGAGACGTCGGCGAAAGGCAGACGTTTAACGGCGGAGCGCAGGAGAAGTTGTCGGAATGCAAACTTATTATGGCGGGGGCTCAGGGGACGTCGACGGAAAACAAATTTTTTACGGCGGGATACAGGGGACGTCGGTGAAAGGCAGACGTTTTACGGCGAAGCGCAGGAGACGTCAGCGGAATGCAAACGTTTTACGGCGTAGCGCAGAAAAAGTCGGTGGCATGCAAACTTTTTACGGTGAATTGCAGGGGCTCGGCGCATTGTATGATAAAATCTGCCCGAAAAGTCCGAAGCGCATTCGAAGATTGGACGGGCATTTGTGCGTTGCGGAAAAAGGAAAGGAAAAAAGAGAAAAAAGATAAAGGCAAAAACGGCAAATGAAAAAGGGAAAAGTGAAACGGAAAAATCGAAAAACGAAAAGGGATAAGGGGAGAAAGTATGCCGACGGGCTGTAAGCCGCATTTAAAATATGCTGTAGTCATGATACGGGAAGATCGTGCAGTTTGGAACAAACTCGTTCGCCGTAAAATGTTTTATCTTGATAAATAAACAAGAATATGCGGTTGTAAAGTCAACGTTAACTGAAAAAATACAACAAAACCGCCGATCACGCTTTCTTTCTGCTTTTTTGCTTGCAAAAATTTCCGCCGACCCTCGCGCGCGCGACAATATTATATAATTATAATAAATATATGAGAGGATTTTATAAAAAGTAAGTTTGGGAAGAGAAAAAATGGGTGCGGAAAGGAGAAAAGTAAGCACGAAAAGCGGATAAAATTCCCCTGACCAATAACCTTTTGCTGCCGTTCCGATCGTCCGCCGCGAAGAAAGTGTCGTTAAAAATTTTCCTTTTGTCAGACTTTGAAAATCGGATGTTAGTATTTTACAAAAATAAAGATACATATTTAACATTACAAATCATAATATTCGCCCTAAAAAAACAAAAAATAGGTAAACGTTTCGCTAAAAAAAGCGAAATATTTTGCAAATTAGGGCGAAAAGAGAAGAATGACCGTTAAAAACGTTCGGGAACTTTGTCGATGAATGTTATAAGTTAACGATAATTGGGCGATTTGACCAAAAAAAGTCAAAAAAATCAGTCTTTTTTCACAAAAAAATTGAAAATAAGTATTGACAGGATAAAAATTGTATGCTATCATAATCACGGTAAAGGGGGAGAGGGTTCGTTCGGACGAGTTGTAAAAGGTCAAAAACCCCTTTCAGAAAAAGAAAGAGTAAGAGATGTCCGACCGTCAGCGGAGAGATCTCTCCGCTTCGTTTTTTTAAAAAACGAAATTGCTTTGGCAGAATTTTTTTGGGGGAAAAGAAAGGATAAACATTGTGTCTGCGGTGCTCTGAAAAACGGAGCGAAAGAAGCGGACAAATGGCGGGGCGCGGAAACGGAAAAGTATGAACCGCGTTGTCCGGGAAAGAAAAGGCGGAGCGACCGCGCGGGGAGAGAAGAGCGGAACGCGGGCCGGAAAAGATGAGAGAAACAAGAGAAAATCGGGCAGGAGAAAGAGAGTCGAAGGAAGAAAAAGGAGCCGCGGAGCAAAAAAGCGGAAGCGGCGGAGATCGACGGTGCCAACGCCTGGCAGATTTTCTGGCGGATCACGCTTCCGCAGCTGTATCCGACCATATTCTATGTGCTGGTCACGTCGGTGATCGGCGGAATGCAGATCTACGTCGAACCCGAACTCATTTACGGATCGTTCAGCGATCCGGGTGTCGGTGTGGCGGTCACGCCGTTTGTAGGGTACATCATGGACGTCGTGTCCGATCAGTACTACGCATACGGCTGTGCATTGAGCGTAATGCTGGCGATCATTATCTTTATCTTTACGCTCATTGAATTCGGACTGGATGCAAGGAGGGACAAAGTATGATGCACGTTGAAAGCGAAGCGATGATCCCTTCTCAAAAAAAAGTGAATCCCGTATACAGGGCTTTGTGCAAATTCGGCAGTTTTTTCGGGTTCGGGAGCAAGCTCTACGGCTCGAACAAACGCCGCAAGAAAATATTTTTCGATGTGATCACGTATGTGATCCTTGTCGTGGGTGCGCTGACGATGGTGTATCCGTTCTGGTGGATGCTGGTGGCATCGGTGAACGGGAGCACGGTGGATACGCTCCAGACGGTATTCTGGCCGAAATCTCTGATCGAGGGCGGGATCTTTGAAAACTATGCGCGCGTTATCGACAAGTTCGACGCCTTTGAAGGCGCCAATTACTGGCGGATCGTCCTGAATACGGTCATCTATTCGGTGGTGCCGGTCGTGATCGGCGTTATCGTGTCTGCGGCGGCGGCATTTGCGTTTGCAAAGATCGATTTCAAGGGCAAGAACATAGCGTTTTTCTATTGCATGTTCGGGATCATGATCCCGTTCCCCGCACTGATCATCGTGCAGTACTGCCTGTATTCGGCGTTCAACTGGACGACTAACGGGCTTGCCATGATCATTCCCGGCTGTTTCGGTTCGGTCATGACCGCGTTCTTTATCCGTCAGTACCTGTACAGCCTGCCGACATCCATCATGGAAGCGGCGAAGATCGACGGAGCGGGCTACTGGCGCATCTTCTGGCTGTTCATTATTCCTTTGGGCATGCCTGCGATCATGGCACAGGGAATTTTGAGCTTCATGGGTGCATGGAACAACTACCTTGCCCCCGAAATGTTCATCCGTTCGGAAGAATGGTATCACATGTCCATCGCGCTGAGCAATCTGGAAGGCAGGATCAGCTCGGATCCCGATTACAACATGGCGCAGATCATCGCGGCTTCGGTGCTGGCGCTGATCCCCGTGCTCGTGCTGTTCGGCATTTTCCAGAAAACCATTATCGGTTCGATCATGCTCACGGGTTCCAAAGAATAAAAAATTCCTGCGGCGGGAATTCCCGCCGCAGGGAAAAGTATATGGTTCCTTTTGCGGCTTCGTTCTATGGTAACGAGGTATGAAAAACAGGGGACGGTACATACTTTTCAGGTATTACAACGAAATTTATTTGCGAGGTGAAAATAGATGAAAAAGAGGTTTTCTTTTTGGGCTTTGATGCTTGCGGTCGCGTTGGCGCTGAGCCTGGTGCTGACGGCATGCGGCAAAAAAGATGATGACGACAAAGACGACGGCGGAAATACGGGCGGCGGCGGTACGACGTCCGGCGGACAGATCGCGCTTGTTGACGCATCGGATCTTGCGGACAAACTTTTCCTGATGTACACGTTTGAAGACTCGGACGTGAGCGGAAAGATCTCCGCGATCAACCCTTACACGGGTGCGGCTGTTGAATCGGGTGCGACGTATGGCACGAGTGCGGCACTTGTTTCGACACCGGGCACGAACGTGGGCGGTTCCAAGAAAGCATTCGATACGGCAGGTGCGCTGATGCTGTCGAACACGTTTGCGGATACGACGTTCAAGGAAATGGAATTGGAAGATGAGGGAAGCGAGTTTTATGTGCTGAACACGTCGGCGGATGAATTCACGGGCGTATCCGTATCTTTCTGGGCGTATAACTACGAAACGTATTCGGGTGTTGCTTCCGGCAGTGAGGCTGCGGACTGGTCGAACGTGATCGACACGAAGTATCTTTCCATCACGTGGGGCAATATTTCGGACAAAATCAACAACGACGACGGAACATACGGCGCGATCTATCCTGGCAACAATGCAACGCTTGGCAGGGCGGCGTACCCGACGAGTATGTATCAGAACGCGCAGGGCAGCCTGACGCAGGCGCAGATCACGGCATCTCCGAATTCGCTCGGCAACAACGGCAACGGCAGCGACGGGCAGCCTGTCAATAAATGGTGGGCGTTCAACGCGATCTCGGGAACGCTTCTCGGTGATGCGGCGGATGATCCTGCGGACGATACCGAAGCGGCACAGGCCATGGCGGAGCATTATCTGCAAACATGGCGGTATATTACGATCGACATCAATTATGAAACGGGTATTTCTTTCTATGCGAACGGCGCGCTGGCGTTCCAGTATACGCCGGAACAGCTCGAATCCTACTATGTGACGGGCAACAAAGAGGATTGGGATGAAATGTACCAGGAAATTTTGCTTGGTCTGATGAAAAACGGCGAAGGCTGGAGCACCTTCAACCTGTTCAACGGCGTTTCGGGCATTTATGTGGACGATCTGATCATCGGACAGTCTCTGACGGCGACGGAAGCGGAACATCTGTACGAAGATCTGGCTTCGGCAGCGACGGGTACGACGGTGGATGTAGATACGAGCATCACTTCTACGATGCAGGGCTCGCAGGAAGCGCAGCAGGAAGCGGAAGAAAAGGCTATGCAGAACGCTTTGGCGCAGGCACAGGCGGACGTCGAATCGGTTTCCGAACAGCTTCTTGCATTAAAGAATCCTGGTGAAATAACGGTTGGGGGTGAAAGTCAGCAGATCAATACGGTTATGCGCGCTGATTATGATAATAATGATGATAACAATCCAGGCAATGACTGGTGGAACTGGAACAACAACAACACATTGAAAGCGGACAGAACAGACACAGGGTTTACGTTTGTTATGACCGGATATAATATTTCGCGCGATAATGCAAACGTCTATGAATACGGTCCGTCGCTGGGTATCTGGTATAATAACGGAAACACAGCAATTCGTCCGGATATGGCGATCTATAGCGATAACGGGCTTTATCCGGCAGGCAGTTATTCCTATAAATGTTATGAAAACGGGAGCGAAGAGTCAACGGCAAACGGGTTACCTTCAAATTGGGAAAATTGGCGTCAATTGTTGATTTGCGGAAAAATCAAGATGAGTATTTCTTATGAGGAAGCAACGCATACGTTTACGATTGAATGGCAAATAAGCGCAGTGAACGCAGGCAAAACGTACACGGGCAGGGCAGTTAATGCGGAAACTCAAGCGGAAGTAACGATGGAATACACCGTTCCCGAAATTGCTTATCGTGTAGTCTGCATGGCAACCGATACGAATGTAGATGCTTTTGCGTTGATGGATTCAAATTTCCTGCATATTTATGGTCATCACAGTGCATTCTTTGTAACAGAAGTAACAGGTGGCACGCTGAGCTGACCGAAAACGAGATAACGGAAAGAAAGGGCTGCGCGGAAGGTAGCCCTTTCTTAAACGGGCGGGCGGAGCATTGCGATGTCCGCGGAAAAAGAGAAACGGAGGACGGAAATGAAACGTGCGAAAATAACGGCGTCGGCGTTGGTTCTTGCGCTTTTGATGGCGATGTCGGTACTGCTTGCGGCATGCGGCAAGACCGACGACGATAGCGGGAACAATAACGGCGGGGGGACGACGGAGCCTGGTGCGCCCACTCATTCGTTTGAGATCGAAGTGGAACAGGCGCCCAACCTTACGTACAAATCTGCGGAAGATACGTACGTGGATGCGAGTGTGATGACGGATGAACTGGTCATCGTATACGATGCGCAGAAGACGGTGACGGCGGAAGTGGCAGAAGGGAATGTAACTCTTTCGGAAGGAACGAGCGAGACGGCAAACGGAAAAAAGACGGATACGTATACCGTCACGGCGACGGGCACGGGTGCATATACTTTGAATTTCAATTCTGGCGAGGAAAAAGTGGAGACGTTCACGTCGGAAGTAGCGGCGGCGTATCCTGCGGATCCCGATCTTCCGACGGTATCGCGTTCGGCGATGAACGTATCGGACATCGGGTATGTGCATGATCCCGTGGTTGTGGAAGCGGACGGGAAGTATTATGAATTCAACACGGACAATGCGGGCGGCGATTACGGGTATCAGGTGCGCGTAAGCGAAGATCTGATCCATTGGACGAAGCAGTCTGATCCTGCCATAAAAAACTGCGGCAAGAACGATTCGGATGCTAAGTCGTTGTACGAATCGGGCAAAGGCGGGCTGCAGGAAGTGTACGATATACTCAAAGGAGACAGTAACTGGAACAATACTTGTTGGACGCTGTGGGCGCCCGAAGTCACGCAGGCGGCAGACGGCGGCTGGTGGCTGTACGGCAGCTGGACGACGGCTTTCGGGTCTTCGCATTCGGTTATTTTCCAGTGCTATTCCAAAGAGATCACTGGGCCGTATGAATTTAAAGATATCATTGTTTATTCGTATGACGGCGGCGGTATCTGGCCGAACGCGATCGACGCGCAGATTTTTTACGACGGACACAAAATGTACATGACGTACGGCAGTTTTTTCGGCGGGATCCGTATTCTGGAGTTGGATCCTGCGACGGGACTGCGAAAGGACGGGTTCACGTTTTCGCAGCACCGCGCAGGGGAGATTTCGGACGAGGAATATTACGGGAAAGCACTGGTGGCGTCCGACGACCAGGAAGGGAGCGTCGTAGCGGTAAAGGAAGTCCCCGTTTTTTCGGGTGATGTGTTCCGCGAGGAATACATGCCGCAGAGGGTTCGGCTGTTCAGTCTGGTCACGTCGGCAGATTCGCTGTTCACCAGATACAATATGCGGCTGTTTACGAGTACGAAAGCGGAGCAAGATTA
The DNA here is from genome assembly GCA_958405585.1 of uncultured Eubacteriales bacterium. GTDB lineage: Bacteria > Bacillota > Clostridia > Christensenellales > Borkfalkiaceae > Borkfalkia. The sequence continues at coordinate 2,263 of CATYEP010000023.1, read as the reverse complement.
CATGCGCCCGCCTTACGGCGCGCGCGGCGTAAAGCTGAGCAGTTCGTTCAGCTGGAAAAGGGATGCAGGCGACGGGTCGGTCGGCTACGATTTTTTTGCGTCGGGGCATTGCGATCTCTTTGAAACGCCGGACGGCAGGGATCTGATCGTCTATCACGACAGAACGCCGTCGGGCGGGAGATTTCATTATTTGTTTCTGAGTCTTTACGCATACAACGTGCGCGGCGAGATCGTGATGAGTCCGAACCGTTATGCGGGGGAGCGGCTTCGTCCGATCGGATTCGGGGAGCTTGCGGGGCAAAAATTCGATTACATCGCGCTTGGCGAGGAAAACGATAAAACGGTTTACGCAAAACAGGGGCTGGAATTTCAGAAAAACGGTTCTCTGGCGATCGGAGGCAGAGTGCGCGGAGAATGGAAACTGTACGGGGATTATTTTGTTTCGTTCACGCTGGACGGCGAGGTTTACCACGGTGCGGCGATGCCTGCCTGGATCGAACGGGATCGCAGCGTCGGGATCACGGTGTCGGCGCGCGGCGAAAACGGTCTGCCGATTTTCCTCAACCTTGCACGCTGAAGGAACGCGCGGAAAACTGCCGAACGCTCTGCGATATTTTTTTGAAACGGCAGCATGATAACCGCTGGAAAAATTGCGAGATAACTTTTGAGACGGCTGCAAATAGCCGACGGGCGACCGAAATATTTCCCCGGCAAAGCTTTAAAAATCTGCGGTACGAATGTAAAACGAGAGGGGCAAACTTTCGGCGGCAAGATCCGCCGAAAATTTATTCGGAAAAAGGGAGAGAATGGAAATTTCTGCGCTTTCCCTTATTTTAAAAGACTATTATATAATACACGTGCGCGCACGCGCGACATATTAAAAACAAAAAGAGCATCCGTGAACGGATGCTCTTATAAATTTTTAAAGTGAAAATTTAATTTTGTTTCTTGTCATCGGTATCGGCAGGGGCAGAAGGATCCGCGGTAGGGTTCTTTTTTCGGGAAAGTTCTTCTTTTTCTTCCTGGAGGTACTTGAACAGCATGGTCAGCACAAAAAAGAACAGAGCTCCCGCCACGCAGACGATCCCCGCGGTGATATTAACGTAAAGGAAAATAAAAATGCAGACGGCAACCAGGAGGGCTGCGATCACGGAGCAGGCGATGCGAAGAATTTTAAACATACGAATTCCTTTCCGCAAAAAGCGGTGTCCTGAAATTCCGAACCGGAAGGACACAAACATTATAGCAAAAAAATATCCGCCTTGCAAACGATTTGAGCTGAAGGCGAAAAAAGCGGTAAAAAGATCCGTTCAAAAAGGCGGGGGAAAATACAACGGATAGCGGTTAACTTTAGCCAAACCGCAAGATATGGAAGGGGAAAAAGGGCGGAGAAAAAAATGTCAAAAAAATTGGAAAAAGTTAGAAAAAACGTTTGACATTTAAAAGCGTATGTGATATTATAGTCAAGCTGTCGCAAGAGAGTAGCCCGATGCGATATCAGGGCAAAAGAATTCGTCAAAAAAGTTTAAAAAAACTTAAAAAAGTTTTGAAAAACTCTTGACAAATACTTTTGAATATGATATAGTAATTAGGCTGTCGCGTGAGTGACATCCAAACGGTATCAAATCTGATCGAGTTTGAAAAAAGTTTTTAAAAAAACTTCAAAAAAGTTTTGAAAAATGCTTGACAAACAAAATCAAATATGATATTATGGATAAGCTCTCATCGAGAGCGCCGAACGAAGTTCGGTGAAACGCAGATTAAAAATTGAATAGAAGGAAATGAATTAAACGGTCTTTTAACAAAGAAAGTTTGAAAGTTTCTGTCAATTAACTTTTAGTACACAAGTACTCAAAGAACAGTCAGCAAAAAAACGTTAGAGCAGACATCCGAAAGGATGGGCTTTAAGCAATTAAACTTAAGAGTTTGATTCTGGCTCAGGATGAACGCTGGCGGCGTGCTTAACACATGCAAGTCGAACGGACATGAGGGGCTTGCCCCTTATGTTAGTGGCGGACGGGTGAGTAACGCGTGAGCAACCTGCCCATATCAGGGGAATAACACAGTGAAAATTGTGCTAATACCGCATAAGACCACAGGGAGGCATCTCCCAGGGGTAAAAGATTTATCGGATATGGATGGGCTCGCGTCCCATTAGATAGTTGGTGAGGTAACGGCTCACCAAGTCTACGATGGGTAGCCGACCTCAGAGGGTGATCGGCCACATTGGAACTGAGAAACGGTCCAGACTCCTACGGGAGGC
>CATYEP010000022.1 GCA_958405585.1 uncultured Eubacteriales bacterium | reverse complement strand
ACAAGGTGTTTTACGACTGTTTCGCTGATCTGTTCGATGGAATAAATTTTGTGTGCAACGTCGCCCTGATGTCCGCATTCGTCGGGGGCTTCCATATGAATGTAGACGAAATCTGTTCCTCGGTAAAGCTCATTCAAAGCGGCCTGCGCTTTGCCTGCGAAGTTTGTATCGTAGTTTCCGGTAGCGCCCGGAACGTCAATTATTTTCATGCCGGCAAGTATACCGATACCTTTTACGAGATCCACAGCGGAGATGACGGCACCTTTTTTGCCGAATTTCTGTTCAAAGTTTGCAAGTTTCGGTTTAGTTCCCTCGCCCCAGAACCATACGGAATTGGCCGGATTTTTTCCTGCGGCGATGCGCGCTTTGTTTACGGGATGGTTTTTTAAAAGTTCCGCGGAGCGCTTCATCATTTCCAGGTACAATTTTGCGTCGGGGCCTTGCGGAAGGTGTCCCTTGACAGGTTTGCCTGTGATATCATGCGGCGGGGTAAGTTCATGTCCCGTTCTGCCGTGATCGGCAACCAGACAATGTCTGTAGCTTACGCCTGCGTACAAAGTAAATTTTTCGTTGTCGAAATGTTTTTTCAGGAATGTTGTCAATTCTTTTGCTTCCGCGGTGCTTATCTCGCCGGCACTGTAATCGAGCATGCGTTTATCTTCGTAGTTATCCTCGTCGGAGAGAGTCACAAGATTGCAGCGAAGCGTTACATCCGTGTCTTTGAGATCGATGCCGATGGATACAGCTTCCAGCGGAGAGCGACCGGTGTAACACTCATGCGGGTCATAGCCCATCACGGAAAGATTTGCTACGTCACTGCCCGGTTTAAAACCTTCGGGAACAGTTTGGCAAAGCCCGATATCCGCGTGTTTTGCCAAAGAATCGATGGTCGGCTTGTTTGCAGCCTGTAATGGTGTTTTATTTTTCAGTTCGGAGATGGGATAGTCTGCCATTCCGTCGCCGAGTACGACAATATATTTCATAGAAGCCTCGTGAGGCGGATAACGCCGCCGATAAGATTTATTTTGTCAGATCCCAGTCAACGGGTGAGATCCCGTGGCTGATGAGGTAATTGTTGGTTTTGGAAAAATGCCTGCAGCCGAAAAATCCGTTGTATGCGGACAGGGGGGAAGGGTGAGCGCATTCGAGAACAAAGTGTTTTGACTGGTCGATCAGGGGCTTTTTCGAGCGTGCATTGCCGCCCCAAAGGATAAATACGACGTGTTCTTTTTTTTCAGAGATGAGGGTGATCACACTGTCCGTAAACCAAGTCCAGCCGCAGTTTTTATGGGAATTTGCCATATGAGCGCGTACCGTCAAGGCGGTGTTCAGAAGCAGAACTCCCTGTTTTGCCCATTTGGTGAGATTTCCGGAGTGCGGGATCGGACATCCGAGATCGTCGTGAAGTTCCTTGTAAATGTTGACGAGGGAAGGAGGCGGTTCTATGCCGTCCTGAACGGAGAAACACAGTCCGTGTGCCTGCCCTTCGTTGTGATAGGGATCCTGCCCTAAAATAACGACTTTCACATTGTCCAAAGGAGTAAATTTGAAGCAGTTGAAAATATCGTACATATCGGGATAAACGATATGGTGTGAGTATTCTTCTTTTAAAAATGCGCGAATTTTTTTATAATGTTCGTCGGAAAACAAAGGGGCGAGTGCCTCGTCCCAACCTCCACCAAGTTGAATCATTTTGCGTCCTCAAATTTATTTTGTTCGTGACTGATTTGTTCTGCAGAAATCGAATCAAGAATTTTCAGGTAAGCCGTCAGCTCTTTTTTTGCTCCGGCAAGATCATGACTGCGGTAATTGCCGCACTCGATTTTTTTTGATCCCGGTACAGTTTCCATTGCAAGCGCCGTATGGACAGCATTTTTCAGACAAGAAAGTGCCGTAGGGAAATCGGTATGAACGGTCAGAAGGTAAAAACCCGTGCGGCAGCCCATAGGGCCGAAATAGATAATATTCTCCTTATTTTCGCCGTTGCGGAGAGCCGTAGCAAGCAAATGCTCGATCGTATGCATGGCAGCGGGCGAGAGATAATCTCCTTCGTTCGGTTTTTTAAAACGAAGATCGAACGTAGCCACATTTTGCAGCAATGTGGAAAAGTACATACCGGGCATTAAAACGTTATGATTTTTTTGAAATGACGGAATTTTATCCATGAAGCGCCTCCGAAAAAATATTTTTCATGTTTTCGGAAAGATTTTTGAGAGCCGCAGCGCAGTTTACGGCGTATTCATTCGGACTGTTTTCGCCTGCGTTATCGGAAATTGCTTTGAACATGTAGCAGGGGATGTCGGCGTTCCAGGCGATGTGGGCAACGGCTGCACCTTCCATTTCGCGTATATCGGCGCCGAGCGCTTCGAGAAGCTGTTGATCGTCGTTGCCGCACGCAAAATAGTCTGCGGTGGCAACTGTACCGCTTAAAAAAGGCGAGGCATTGCTGCGGCGCAGAATAAAAAACGGGTCATTGCGCTCGTTGTGCGTGCCGACAGGCGTATGATTGATAACGCTTAAATCAAAGTCGATTTCGACAGCTTTGCATATCTGAAAAACTATTCCGATTTTTTTGTCATGCGTCAGACCTCCTGCCACTCCGAAATTCAAAAGAGTATCGGCACCTAAAGAGAGGGCGAGCATAGCGGCGGAAGCTGCATTGTCTTTGCCGACTCCGGAGAGAACGAGAATAAATTCCGTTCCGTCAAATTCGGCTCTGTAAATATCTTTTCCGTATTGTTTGGACTGGCTGATGATTTTGCTTTGAGAAAGCAGACAATCCGCTTCGTTTTTCATAGCAACGATAATTCCGAGCATTGTAAATATCTCCTGTAGTATCGGATTTATTTTACCATAAAACAGGTCTGCTTTGCAAATTATCTGGGAGTGAAACTTTTTGTTTTTTATGGATTTTTTGGAGGAGGATATGTTTGCGAGGGACTGGATAAAGAAAAAGCCGCAGAACGATTTCGTCGAGGGATGGCAAAATAAAAATGCAAATAAACTTTACAATGACGGGGCAGATATGTTATAATGACTGAGGAATAGTTAGACAGAGCAGATCGTGATGAAGTACGTATTTTTTGATATTGAGTGCGCGTGTGTTTATAAAAATGTGGCAAAGATTTGCGTCTTTGGGTACTGCGTGTGCGATGAACAATTTCATATATTGCAAAAGGAAGATATACTGATCAATCCGAACGGAAAATTTCATCTGACAGATCGGGGCGGAGAGGGATTGATTCTGCCTTATGATTATGACGATTTTAAAAAGTATCCGGATTTCAAGGCATTTTACGAAAAGATCAAGGCTTTGCTGGAAGATAAGGACAGTTATGTATTCGGTCATGCGGCGATCAACGACGTGAAGTATTTATGCCTGGAAACGAAGCGGTACAAGCTTCCGTCGTTTGCATTTCGTTTTGCGGATACACAGGTATTGTACATGGCTATGACGGAGACGTATGACAGGCAGGCGGGGCTGGAGAGTCTGACGCAGATTTTTGAAATTGATTATACTCCGCATTGCGCCGCGGACGATGCCTATGCAACGATGCGTATCGCGCAGGAAATGTGCTGTAAAGAGCAATGCAGTTTGGATGAATTGCTGAAAAAATACAGCATACGGTTCGGCAAAATTGAAAATTATCAGTTTACCAACTGTTCGTCGAACAAACGGAGCGAATATCTGCGGGAAAAGAGCAAGGAAAAACGCGAGCGCGGTGAGAAACGTGCAAAATTCAATGATTTTGTATACGGATACAGAGTTAAGCCGCAAAGCATTGAATTTCGGGGAAAACGATTCAGTTTTTCGCGGAGCATTGAGGAAGATCTGCCTCTGGCAAAGCGGCTGGTAAAGGAGATCGTGCGCCGCGGCGGGAAATATTCTTTAAAACTTTCAGCGAGCAATGTGTTTGTGGAACGGGAAGACGATGACAGCGTGCGCAAAAATGCGGCGTATAAAATGAAAGAAGAAGGGAAAATTTCGGAAATTTTTACTTTGTGTGAATTTGAAAACCGCTATTTGAAACAGGAAAAAATACAGGAAAAATGACAGACGAATATTTACGCAGGATGCAGAAAATTTTACCGGATTTCGAGAAGTACAAGGCATGTCTTGGGCAGGCGCCGTATAAAGGGATCCGTGTAAACACTTTAAAGATTTCTGTGTCAGAATTTAAAGAGATTTCGCCGTTTGCACTGGAGCAGGTCGAGTGGGAACGTGACGGATTTTTGATCGGGGAAGAGAAGCCGGGCAGATCTGTGTATCACGATGCCGGGCTTTTTTATGTGCAGGAACCGAGTGCCATGTGTGCGGCGCCGCTGTTGGAAGTGAAGCCGGGAGAAAGGGTTCTGGATCTTTGTTCGGCGCCGGGCGGCAAAGGAACGCAGCTTGCACAGGCGATGCGCGGGGAAGGCGTCCTGGTGTTGAATGAGAAGGTCGCGGATCGCGCAAAGATACTTTTGCAGAATGTCGAGCGAATGGGAATCGTCAATGCGGTGGTGACGAATGCCGATCCGTCGGAGCTTTCGGAGCGGTTGGAAGGATATTTTGACAAAGTGCTGGTGGACGCACCTTGTTCCGGAGAAGGAATGCTCAGAAAGGAAGCGGCGGCGGCAGAGAACTGGAGCCTTAGCAACGTGGAGATGTGTGCGGCAAGACAGAAAAAAATTCTGGAAAGCGCGGCTAAATTGGTGACGCCCGGAGGAATGCTTGTGTATTCTACCTGCACGTTTTCGGAGGAAGAAGACGAGCGGAATGCTGAGTGGTTCGTGAGAGAATTTCCGCAGTTTGAGCTTTTGTCGCAGAGAAAGATTTATCCGCACCGCGAAAAAGGGGAAGGCCATTTTGCGGCGCTGTTTCGTAAGTGCGACGGAGAAAAGAGGCGTTTCAGAGCGTGGAAGCCTTTTGCCGACAAAAAAAACGTGGCAAGCTGGAAAGAATTTGAAAGGGAATTTTTAAAGAAGTCGCTTTGCGGAGAATTTCTCACATTCGGCAAAAATATTTGCTTTATGCCAGCAGAATTATTTTCATTGGATGGGTTGCGTGTTTTAAGGGCGGGGCTTTTGCTGGGGGAAAATACAGGAAAGCGGTTTGAGCCTGCGCATGCGCTGGCGATGGGCGCTGACAGGAATAATCTGACGAAAATTGCCGACTTGGACGACGAGCAAGTTTTGCGGTATTTGCACGGTGAGGAACTTCCGGCAAGAGATTTGCATGGCTGGTGTGTTGCCGCTTATCATGGATATCCGATCGGGCTTGCAAAGAACGCGGGCGCATTAAAAAATCATTATCCGAAAGGATTGCGCCGCTAAAATTTTTAAGCGGCTGTGCGAGCAGTCAAAAAAGGAAACCGCCTTGTCAAAAAGGCGGTTTCTTTTTTTGGATTGGTGCTTTATTTTGAAAGATTCCTCGTTTTAACGGGGAATAAAAATTTCAGCACAAATTCCATAAAGATGGCTGTTTATCTTATTGCTGATGATATCAAGGTTATTAAAAACGGGAGGAATTTTCGTTCTGGTATGTTGCATGATACGGCGCAGTCGCAATCGGTGAACAGGTCGGTAAGGTAACGGATCGGTTAACCGATCGGCAAGCGGGTTGCTGATTTAAGGTATGGGTAAAACCGTTTCAAGGATGATCTTGATTTGTAAAAATATAAAATATTTTGCCGCTGTTTTATAGGCAGAAATTTTTTGCAGTAAAAAAAGTCCCTGCGTTTTCACGCAAGGACTTTTTGTTTTGGATTATTTGTTTTCTTCGTCCGGGTTTTCAGGCGCTTCATGATTGTCGTCGTCGGAAGAAATTTCAACGGTCTTATCATCTGAATCCGTCGTATCCGTGTCATCTACCTTGTAGATGTCCTCATCGGAAATTTCGTCTTCGTCGGGGAGAACGTCATCACCCTCATCTTCTTCGCGGTCTGCTTCTTCCAGTTTCAGCTTACGGATGTAGCGTTTCCGTTTATTGTCATACATCGATTTGTTATGAACGCTCTTTTTCCGAATGTTTGCAAGCAGTTTACGGATCAGCAGGGCAACCAACGTAAAGATGAGTGCTGCGGCAAGGATAATGGATGCAGCAAGCAGCCATACGTTGTAATCAGGTGCCGTAGTGGTATCATCTTCTGTTGTTGAATCATCTTCCGAAGATGCCGCAACGCTGACTTCATACGTGCCGAAGTTGACGTAGGTATCATAGTATTCGGTAGTGGATGAAGAGAAGTTATAAGCGAAATAAGCTAAGCTGTTCGAATAACTGCTCGGATCGTAAGATGCATAAGGATCAGTGCCGTCCGTGCGATCAGCGTCGTAGGACTTATAATCGTCGTCATCAAAGAGAGAGAAGTTATAGTATACCAGTGAATTGTTTCCGTCTGCGGTAATATATTTTGCAGGGTCTTTTTCGTAATCTTTTAAAAGTTCTGCAGAATCCGCAAATCCTTTCGACTCGGCGTACTTTTCAAGGTTCTCCGAAAGGGGAGTGCGGTCCATGGCGGTGTAGCTTGCGCTTACGATATCATAGATCACAAAGCTTCCTGCAGGGTTTGTGGTAGTGCCGCTGCGATCGCCGGACCAAACTTCCAATCTGTAATCTTTGCTTTCGTCTCCGGTCGCGATGAAGAATCTTACATAGATCCAGTCGGAAACTTCATCTGTGTCATTTTTGACCTGTTTGCTGAGTCCGTAAGTTGCTGCGTCCTGAATACGTGCCTGCGCAAGTTTATCTGCATCGACAGGAGCTTTGGAGAAGTCCATTACTTTGACTTCCAGCTTGCCGTCGTCCGTCTTGTAGCGGTAATATACGCCGTCTTCTGAGGATGCATAATAGACGATGTTTTTATCGGAATCAATCAGATTTCCGTCTTCATCCTTCTTGTAATTGGCGAGGTTTGCGTACCAGATATCGCCGGTATAATCTTTTGCGGTTGCCCACAGACCGTTGCTGTGCTTATAGAAAAGTATATCTGTTTTGGAGCTGAAATCCTTGTCGTTCGGATCTTTGATCACAACGTTGCCCTTGCTGTCATAGCGGTAAGAAACGCCGGAAGAGAAACTCAGGGTATCCGTGTATTTCTTTTCGCCGAAATCTTTATCCGTAGTGTCGATCAGGTAAACGTTTGCGGTCGCACCTGCGCTGAGCTTCATGCGTACGGCGATCTCAGCGAAGGAAGAGGCTGCAATGTTTGTGGAACTGTTGGAGTAGAAGCCGTAAGCCTGCGCTTTCTGGTTCGTAATGAGCAGGGGCTGGGTCAGATCATCGCCGAACGCCGCATTCCAAAGTGCGCTGTTTAAAACGCCGTCTGTTGTAAGATCGATGTTGTAAGCGTTTGCAAGAGTCTGTACCCAAGGGAGATCCTTGCTGTAACCGGTGTCGGCTTCGCGGTCTGCTGTCGTGTAATCTTTATTGATCACACCTGCATACGCATTTTCGTTGATACCGTTTGTCGCTGTTCCGCCGACGTACGTGCTGCCGCCGTAAACACCTGTATAGTTTTTAAGGTTTGCAATGTCGGTTTTGATCTTTGTCTGATCGGTTGTTGCCACATCGTCAAAGGTGTTGGAAACGGACGTTTCGCTTCCCGTTAAGGAAACTTCAACTGCATAAGTTCCCGTAGATTTGATCGCGTATTCTTCTTCGCTCAGTTTCTGCCAGCGGAATCCTGTGAATGCCGCATATCCTTCCATGAAAGAAGAGATGGCAGAACTGCTCGTGAAATCTTTCGGCCCGTAAGAAAATTCCAAAGAGAATGTTTTTTCTTCGTCCGTGGAGTTTGTGATAAAGAAGAAGCACTGCTGCCAGCCATCGAAGATATCCTCGTATTTTTCAAGTTCTTCTTTGCTGGATTTTTTCTCGTCATCCACCAGGTCGACGGTTGTCAGGGTAGTGGTATCCACCGCTCCGATGGAAGTTTCGTTATCGCCGTCAACGACAGTGATTGTTGCGCCTGTGCCGTTTTGGAGATCGGATGTTTTGACCCAGAAAGAAATCAGCAGGGACTCGTCTTTTTCAAGCTTGAACGGCAGATCGCCGACATTGGAACTGTTCAGAGTAGCCGTGTAAGGTGCGCCGTGACTGCTGTAGAGGACAAGAATTTCCTCGGAAGCTCCGCCGAACGGCAGGGTGTTGAATTTTTCAAAATCTTTAATAAATTTCGAGGCGTAACCGTTGGCTTCCGTAAAGTCGGATGTAAGTTTACGGCCGGAGCGGCTCATATCCTTGTCATAATCAGCAAGCAGTTCGTCTGCGAAAGACAAGTTCTGAACCGTGATCTCGCCTGATTTTGTATGGTCGATCGTAACGTCATTATTGATGGACAAACCATTCAGGTTCGTCGTATCCAGATCGATTGAAAAATAATTGGAAGTAACTTTTGTCGCATCCAGTTTTTCGAGATCACTGTCGAATTCAAGGTTGAGCGTGAGAGCCTGTCCTGCGGGGACAGAAGATATCTTGCTGTCGAAATCCGCCGACTGCATGACGGTATATTTCAGATCATCGAAGAAAGCGTAACCCTGAACGTATTCGAGGTAGTTAGTTTCTTTTCCGTCCGTCTGCATACCGAGTCCGAGCTCGACGGTGAACGTCGTCGTGGCATAAGGGGATGCATTGATGTAGAAGGTAAACTGTTCCCAGCCGTTATTCTCCGTTTCGGGAATGTCCGACGTGTCGATGTTGCGGACAACAAGCGGATCCTGCGAAGAGCCGCCTACTGTGCTGTTGATTTTGATGTACGCGCCGCGGTTTCCGTCGACGGGTGTACCGTCGTTGTATGTCAGACCGGAAGTTTTGACCCAGACGGAGATTTCCGCCGCCGTACCGGCTGCCAATGTTATGGAAGAGGACGTATAGCGGGCTGCCGTACCCATTTTGTTGGAACGGTAGTTGTGCAGCATCAGCACGTGCGTGCCGTTGGCCTCATCTTCCGTTTCTTTTGCCGTGAAAGGCGTGCCGGGATTGAGCTCCTTGGAGGAAGCTTTCAAAGCTTCTTCTTCGGGGTCTTCGTCGCCGGAAGCTGCCTTGGCGAGATCCCAACCGGGGATATCGTAATTGTTGTCGATATCGGTATAGTAGGGATTGGGCTTGTCCTCATCATCGGCGTCTTTGTACTCATTGTAAGTATTATAGGCGTTGACGAACTCAGTCCAATCAATGGAGGTATCGATGATACCTGACTTGGCGACAGAGGAGCTGGCGCTTACGCCGCTGCTGTTGGAGCCGGTAGAGCTTGTCCAGCTTTCGGGTGAGCCGATGCGGTAAGAGCCGTCGCTGTCGCTGAAGTATTCGAAGTTGCCGTTTGCGAAGGTCTGCGTATCGGTGCGTGTTTCCGTAGTAGAAGAATCGTCTTCATCGCCGGATGACGAGCATGCGGTAATAAAGAACGAGCAAGCGGCAACCACCATGATCGCCGAAAGCAGAAGTGTCGCAATTCTCAGTTTTTTTGATTGTTTGTTTTTAGCCATAGAACACCTTTTTACTGATCGTTGTGATTTAGAAATAATTTAAATCGTACTATCTTATTTTAATATAAAACCCGATGAAATGCAAGCAATAATGTTAAAAAAAAGGTGAAAATCTCATTAATTTTTAGAAATGGGGCAAACTGAATAAAAAAGCGAGGAGTTAAATAGGATAAAAGGATGAAAATGAAACAGAACGTGGCGATGGCGGCAGCGGGTTGTGCGGTCGGAGCGGTGAACGGAATTTTCGGGGGCGGAGGCGGGATGATCGTTGTACCGCTTCTGACATCGGTGGGGAAAAAGACTCCGCTGGCGGCACACGCGACGGCGATCCTTATCATTTTGCCGGTGAGTCTGGCGAGTTCGATCGTATACTTATGTGCGGGGCTGTTTGAGACAGAATTGTTTTTGGCGGTAGGGATCGGTGTATTGGCGGGAGGATTTGCCGGTGCGCGGCTGTTGGGAAAGATCTCGCCTGCGACAGCGACGTTGGTATTTGCGGCGGTGATGCTGGCGGCTGGACTTAAAATGTTATTTTAGGGGAATCGGAATGCGTTTTTTGGTATGGCTGATCGTCGGGTTTGCCGGCGGGGTTTTAGGCGGAATGGGGATGGGGGGCGGAACAGTTCTGATTCCGCTTCTTACGATTTTTTGCGGCGTGCCTCAGCACATGGCGCAGTCGGTGAATCTGCTGACTTTTTTGCCTATGAGTATATTATCGTTGCGGGTGCACGCGCAGAACGGATTGCTGGATGCGAAGGGAGCGGTATGGATGATGATCCCTGCCACGCTGCTGTCGGTGGTGGGTGCGTTATTTGTGCAGAAGGTGGCGCCGAGTGCGTTGCGGATGGCGTTCGGGGTATTTTTATGTATCTTGTCACTGTATCAGTTTTACGGAGGGGCGAGGGCATTGGCAGATGAAAAAAGACAAAGAAAAAACTGAAAGGATACGCGGTGAGAATGCTGCAAGTTCTTTACAGAATATGGAAAATGTGATACAATATCGTCGAATGTTGTCTGTGCAGAGCGTGAGAGGTATTATGCCGAGCGCGGGAAGGTAAACAGAAAAAATTTGTCGGGACGGAGGCGGATTTTGACATTATTTGACAAGGGAGTACATCCCAAGGACTGCAAAAATTTATCGGCGGGGGCAGAGATAAAGAAGATGCCCGACCCGGAGAAAGTATGGCTGCCGCTTTCGCAGCACATCGGGAAACCGGCGATTCCGGTCGTGGCGGCGGGAGATCGGGTGCTTCGCGGCCAGTTGGTAGCGAAGAAAGCGGAAGGATTGTCCGCCAATATTTATTCACCTGTCGCGGGGTTCGTTAAGGGAGTCGTGGGGCATATTACGGCGTCCGGAAAAAAGCGGGATCATATTCTGATCGAGAATGATTTCAGCGATGAAAGCGTGCAGTTGCCGGTTTTGAAGGATCCGACGGCGGAAGAACTTTTGGCGAGGATCGATGAGGCGGGGATCGTCGGAATGGGCGGTGCCGGATTTCCTGCCGCGGTGAAATACAATGTCGGCGGCAGGGCGGAAGAGCTGGTGGTGAACGGAGCGGAATGCGAGCCGTACATCACATGTGATTACCGTATCATGGTCGAATATGCGGAAGAATTTCTGCGCGGGGTCGGGTATGTGATGAAGGCATGCGGAGCAAAGCGTGCCGTGATCGGCATTGAGAAGAATAAACCGTATGCGATCGCGAAGCTGAAAGCTCTTTGTCCGAAAGATATAACGGTGTGCGCCCTTCGTACGCGGTATCCGCAAGGCGCTGAAAAACAGCTGATCTATAGTTGTACGAAACGTGTGGTGCCGGAAGGGAAACTGCCCGTGGATGCAGGGGTGATCGTAGCGAACGTGCATACGGTGCTTAGTGTGTGCCGTGCTGTGGAAGAAGGGTTGCCTTGTTACGAAAGAGTGATGACGGTAAGCGGAAAATGTGTCGAAACGCCGTCGAATCTGTGGGTAAAGAACGGAACGCCGCTGCGGGATGTTGCGAAGTACTGCGGCGCGAAAGAGGACTGTGCGAGGATCGTGAGCGGCGGACCGATGATGGGGGAGGCGGTGTTTTCCCTGAAAGTCTGCACGAGCAAGACAACTTCCAGCCTTCTGTTTTTGGATGAAACGGAATGCGAAGACAAAGTGGCAAGTGTTTGCATCGGCTGCGGCAGGTGTGTGCAGGCATGTCCGATGGGGCTGTCGCCGACATTTATCGAAGAGGCTCTGTTCAGGAAGGATTATGCAGAGGCGAAACGGTACGGAGCGTCGTCTTGCATAGGCTGTGGATGCTGTTCGTATGTTTGCCCGGCAAAGCGATTCCTGGCGCAGAGTGTGCGTCTGGCAAAGAAAATCATTGCGGAGAGGAAGATCTGAAATGGCAGAAATAAGCAATTATAAGGTAGCGGCTTCACCGCACAAACTGGATTCTTCGTCGACACGCACAGTGATGCTGGATGTTCTGATTGCGCTGATCCCTTGTCTGGCGTGCGGGGTGGTATATTTCGGATTATATTCGTTGGCGCTGGTCGTGATCTGTATGTCGACGTGTTTTCTTTCGGAGCAGTTGTACAATCTGATCCGGAAAAAACCTTTTACATTTGACCTGTCGGCTTTGGTCACGGGGCTGATCCTCGGACTGAATCTTCCGCCGCGCGCACCGTGGTACATTCCGATCATCGGCGGCGTATTTGCGATCATTATCGTGAAGATGCTGTTCGGCGGATTGGGCAAGAACTTTGCGAACCCTGCGGCGACGGCGCGCGTATTTTTATTGTTGGCGTATAGTTCGGTGATGACTAAATACATCGGCTTTGATATCTCCGGGAACATTCTTTCGACGGATATTGTGACGGCGCCTACTTATCTGAGCGGTGGCACAGCGGCCTTCCAAAGTTCTTTCATGGGAGTGAGCGGATATTGGGGCTATGTTCTGCAGCTTCTGTTCGGAACGGTCGGCGGCAGCATCGGGGAAACGTGCAAGATCGCGATCCTTGCAGGCGGCGTATATCTTGGAGTTCGCAGGGTGATCGACTGGCGCATTCCCGTCGTGTATCTTTTGACGTCGGCGGTGATGCTTCTGGCTTGTTACGGAAGTGCGAAAGAAATGCTTTTGCAGCTTCTTTCCGGCGGATTGCTGTTCGGTGCAGTGTTCATGGCGACCGATTATGCGACGTCTCCGAAGTGGAAATATAACCGTGTGCTGTATGCGTTCGGACTGGGCGTCATAACGGTGCTGATTCGTCGGTTTGGTTCATATCCGGAGGGTACGTCCCTTGCAATTCTGATCATGAACCTGTTTGTTCCGATGATGGATAAATTTATTTTGCCGGTGCGTTTCGGTCAGATGACGAAGGCTGGCAAGCCGAAACCGCAAGTAATGCTGTGGTCGATGCGTTCGCTTTGCATCGTACTTGCGGCAATGTTGTTGATCTTTGTGCCGATAACCAATTATACAAACATCTATATCGTCAAAAACGGCGTATATTCTTATGTACAGGAAGTGAGCAGAAAACTAAGCGGTGAGTATGTGTTTACGGTTCAGGGCGGAGCGCCGATCGTAGAAGGATATGTGCAGAATCTGGAATACAAAGTGTATGTCGATGCGGACACGGATACGGTAACGGACATTGTCCCCATAGTGCAAAGCACGATGGGTTACACGGCGGAACTTTCCTTTTTCGAGGGAAAGACCTACGCAGAGATTTTGCAGAGCACGGATCTTTCGACGGACAGTGAATTTTCGGCTACCAAGACAAATACCAAACTGCGTGAAATGATTCTTGAATGCTTTGCGGTTTATGATTACAATATTGCGCGTTACGAGAGACTGGCATATGCGGACGAAAACGTAACGCTTGCGGAACGGAGCGGAACGCTGTACAGGTTTACTGTTACGGGAGTTGCGGATCTGAGCGAATACAATTATAAACAATCGTTGAAATATGCGATCACGCTGGACGCCTCGACGAAAAAAGTGTATGCGATCACGACATTGACGGAAAGCACATACGGGTACACTTGTGACAAACCGGTATTCTTAGGGAAAACGGAACAGGAGATTGCAGAAATGACGCGAGATGAGATCGCGACGGATATTTCGACGGGTGCAACGATCACGAATGTATCCGTGCAGGGTATGATCCTCCGTTGTTTTGAGGTGATGGATGCATTGCAGGAGGAGACAAATGGATAAAACGAAAATTCGTTCAATGTTCAAATGTGTACTGGTGCTTGCAGTGATCGCACTTTGCAGCGGCGTATTGTTGGGAGCATTCAATCTTCTGACGTATGTCGATCCTTTGCAGTCTACCTATGAGCGGTTTGCGGCGGATACGGGAACGACGTTCAGTAAAATGACAGATGAAGATGGCCAGGCTTACGGGGACGGATCTGTGGTCTACTATGCGGTATCTGACGACGGCGTATATCATGCGTTTCTTACGGAAGGAAAAGGCGGTTACGGCGGCAGTGTTCAGCTGTATGTATATATAAAAGACGAAAAGATCGATAAGATCGTTGTGGGCGAGAATTCGGAAACCTTTTTGAATAAGCTGGACGAAGCGAAATTTTATGCGAATTTTATCGGTAAGGAAGTCGCAACGCTCGATGTACTCGGTACGGACGTCGTGAGCGGTGCAACAAAGAGTTCCACAGCGGTAAAGAATGCGGTGAATGCAGCGGTACAGTATTATATTGACGGCAACAATCAAGAGGTGCAAACACAAGTATTGCACGGAAATGTGGCAGCGGGAGGAGAGAACAATGGATAAACGGAAAGTAAAAGAGACTCTTCTCGGCGGATTGCTGAAAAACAACCCGACGTTTGTGTTGGTGCTTGGGACTTGTCCGACGATCGCCATGACGACAAGTTTGTCGCAGGCGTTTGCTATGGGGATTGCAACGACGTTTGTGCTGATTTTTTCCAACCTGTTTGTGAGCCTGCTTCGGAATGTGATACCGGACAAAGTCCGCATTCCTTGTTATATTGTGATCATCTCGACGTTCGTCATCATAGTGCAGATGGTCATGCGGCGTTATTTGCCCGACCTGTATTCGACGATGCAGGCGTTCATCGCGCTGATTGTGGTGAACTGTATCATCTTGGCGAGGGCGGAAAGTTTTGCGTCTTGTAATAAGCCGCTTTACAGTATGCTGGACGGTGTTTCGATGGGGCTCGGGTTTACAGCAGCGCTGTGCCTGATCGGGATCGTGCGTGAATTTTTTGCGGGCGGATCGTTTGCGGGCATGAAGATTCCCGGATTTCCTGCCATGGAAGGCGTAGGGGCGAGTGCGTTCGGGTTTATCGTGTTCGGTTGCCTGATGGCTCTGTTCAATTTTGTGATCCAGAAGGTGAAAGAGCGAATGAAGAAGGAGGTTCTGCCTTTGTCGGACGGCAAAGTCGGAACATTCGAGGAGGCGGCATAATGACAGTTTCATTGATATCGGTCATGTTTGCGGCCGTGATCTCACAGAATATCGTTTTGTCGCAGTACCAGGGCATCTGTCCGTTTTTGGGAGTTTCGAAGAAACTGTCGAACGCGGCAGGAATGGGTTTTGCCGTGATTTTTGTCATGGCGATCTCGTCAGTATTTTGCTGGCTTCTTTATAACTATGTATTGCTGCCGCTTGGATTGGATTATCTTTATACAATGGCGTTTATACTGGTCATAGCGAGCCTTGTGCAGATGCTGGAAATGATCTTGAAGAGATTTTCTCCGACGCTTTACAGCGCTTTGGGGGTATATCTGCCGCTGATCACGACCAACTGTGCGATTTTGGGAACAGCGAACAGCGCGATCGTATTTAACAGTTACAATTTTGTTTATTCGTTCTGCGTTTCGGTGGCGACTGGCGTAGGTTTTCTGTTGGCGATCTGCCTTTTGGCGGGTGTACGGCTGAAAACGGACAAAGCGGATATACCGGCATGTTTCAAGGGGTTCCCGATCACGCTTGTGACGGCGGCGATCATGGCGATGGCGTTTGCCGGATTTTCCGGGATCCTGGCGTAAGGAGGCTTGAAGATGGATAGTTTTGTACAAGTCATACTTGCAGGCGGGATCATGTTGGCGATCGCGGTGGTATTCGGGATCATTCTGGTTATATGTTCGAACGTTTTTGCGGTGCGGAAGGATGAGCGTGCGGAAAAAATAGAGAATCTGCTGGCAAAATCCAATTGCGGCGGATGCGGCAAAGCAGGCTGTGCGCAGTTTGCGCAGGCGCTTTTGAAAGGGGAAGCGAAGCTATCCGACTGCCGTGCAACGCCTGCGGCGAACAAGAAGCAGATCGCGGAAATTTTGGGCGGCGGCGACATCGGGGAAGAGACGGTTGCGGTCGTGCATTGCAACGGCGGTGACGCCTGTTTCAACAAATACGATTACCAGGGATACGGCGACTGCGCGTCCTGTGAGCTGATCGCAGGCGGCGTGAAAGCTTGTCCGGTGGGCTGTATCGGCAAAAAGACGTGCGTAAACGTATGTCCGTACGGAGCAATTTCGGTGGGCGACGAAGGGTATTCGATCGTGGACAAAGAAAAATGTACGAGTTGCGGCGCATGTATCCGCGATTGTCCGAAAAAAATCATTTCGCGCATTCCCAAGAGCGCAAAGGTATATATAGCTTGTTCCAACCACGGGAAAGGCAAGGATGTGATGGAGCTTTGCAAACACGGCTGTATCGGATGCGGGATTTGCGCAAAGACGTGTCCGGAGGGTGCGATCACGATGAAAGACGGGTTGCCTGAAATCGATTATTCAAAATGCATCGGTTGTCTCAAATGCGTGGAGAAATGTCCTCGCAAGTGTATCAAAGCGCATTAAGGAACGTTGATCATGTACAAGAGATATGTTCTGTTTGATTTTGACGGGACGTTGTTTGATACGAGTCCCGGAATTTTGCGGTGTATGCGAACGGTTTTGGAAAGGAACGGTTACGACTGGCACAGTGAAAAGTGGCTGCACCGCTTTATCGGGCCGCCTATCATCGATGCGCTGAAAGAATATTGCGGAATGGATGATGCGGAAGCGGAACGGGTGAAGAGCGAATACAGGGAGATGTACCGGGCGGAAGGCGTTTACGAATGTTCCCCGATGAAAGGTGCAAAGGAATGCCTGGAAAGCATAAAACAGGCGGGTGTGAGAACGGCAGTTGCTACATCGAAACCGTATTATTTTGCGGAACAGCTTCTCGATCTTTACGATTTCAGAAAGTATTTTGATGCAGTCTGTGGGGCGGAATCGGATGCACATTCCGGGAAAGCGGAGATCGTGGCGCGGGCGTTGGCGCAGCTGGATGCGGACAGATCCGATTCAGTGATGGTGGGCGACCGCAAATACGATATTTTGGGTGCGAAGGCCTGCGGCATACCCTGTATAGCGTTTGATTCCGGGTTTGCGGAAGAGGGCGAATATGAACAGGCAGGAGCGATTCGGACGGTCGAGGATTTTGCGCAGCTTACGGGAGTATTGCTGGCAAAGGAATAAAGTGCTTATTATAATAAAGAAGGTTGTGCAATTTGCACACCCTCTTTTTTTCTGTTAACAGTATGTATTTGTGTATAATTTTAGAAAAAAAGTTAATAATTGACAAAAAAGCTGTTATAAGAGCTCAAAATGAAAATTATGAATAAAATTTTCAAAAAAAATGCACAAAAACGCAAAAAGGGGCTATACAAAACGTCGGTTGGATGTTATAATATATTCGGTTCATTTTAGATTTCACAGTTATGCGCGAAGGGTTGCGCAGGTTCAGCTGTAGTATTCTTGACATCAGAGGTGGCACATTGGAAAAAATTGGTATTATTGATTTAGGATCAAATTCTGCAAGGCTGGTAATTGTCGAACTGTTCGGTGAGGGACACTACATGGTAGTGGACGAGCTGAAAGAGAGCGTTCGTTTAGGGCAGGACATGGAGCGTGACGGATTTTTGAAGCCGCAGCGGGTGGCGGAGACGATCAAGACGTTGAAGATGTTCAAAAAGCTGGCGGATGCGAGCAAAGTAGACAGGATCATAGCGGTGGCGACGGCGGCGGTACGCCGTGCGAAGAACCGGCGCAGTTTTTTGGATGAGATACAGGCTACGTGCGGCATCAAGGTAAAGGTGCTGAGCGAAGAGGAAGAAGCGACGCTTGTTTACCGCGGCGTGATCAATTCGATGGATATTCCCAAGGGACTGATCTTAGAGATCGGCGGCGGAAGCACGAAGATCGTGTATTATAACCGCAGGAATATGCTCAATTATGTGACATTGCCGTTCGGGGCGGTAACGCTGACCGATCTTTTCAAGGACGACGGATTGTCGCCGGCGGAGCAGGCGGAGAAAGTGGAAGAATTTTTCACGGAGCAGCTCACGGCGATCGACTGGCTGAAAGAAATTGATCCGGATGTGCAGATGATCGGTGTCGGCGGGTCTTTCCGTAATATTTTCAAGATCAGCAAGATGGTTCGCAAATATCCTTTGGATACGGTTCACAATTATGTATTGCCGGTGGAGGATTTTGAATCCATTTACGATATGATCAAGGTGCTGGACCTGGATAAAAAGCGCAAGATCAAGGGACTTTCATCGGGCCGTGCGGACATTCTCCCTGCGGCGCTGGCGGTGGTGAAATCTTTCACACGTTTCATGAAGTTTGAAACATATACGATAAGCGGGTCGGGGATTCGTGAAGGGATCATGTTCAATCAGGCGATGCCGGTAACACTGGAAAAACCGATTTCGGATATTCTCGGGTACAGCCTGACCAGTCTTGTGCGTTATTATGAGTGCGACGAACAGCATGTGGAGCATGTTGTGAATTTGTCGGTGCAGCTTTTCAAGCAGTTGCGTGTTTTGCATAAATTCCCGCGTCAGTATCTGAAGATACTTAAAGTGGCGGCGACGTTGCACGACTGCGGTAATCGCATCAAATTTTACAATCATCAGAAGCACAGCTGTTACATGATATTGAATGCGACGCTTTTCGGAATCACGCATCGTGAGATCGTATTGGCGGCGTTTGTGGCGGGGTGTCATAAGAAAGAAGATATATCGCCGTTGGATTGGATGCGCTATAAGGACATCGTGCAGGAAGAAGA
>CATYEP010000021.1 GCA_958405585.1 uncultured Eubacteriales bacterium | reverse complement strand
TGATGATGACGGGATACCCCAATCTTTCCTCGATACAGCGGACGGCAAACGCGCCGCGCTTTTTATAATCGTTCTCGCTGATTCGAAAATACGGCAATGTGCGTACCC
This sequence comes from uncultured Eubacteriales bacterium, assembly GCA_958405585.1. Taxonomy (GTDB): domain Bacteria; phylum Bacillota; class Clostridia; order Christensenellales; family Borkfalkiaceae; genus Borkfalkia. The sequence continues at coordinate 18,476 of CATYEP010000021.1, read as the reverse complement.
CCAACGCTTTCGCCGCCAGTTTTGTGAGTGATTTATCCATAAAAAGCGCCGAAGATGCCATATCGGGAGAGGCATTGGCAATGCCGTTGAGATCCAGTATGGCAGACACGGCGCCGTCTTCTCCGCCCATTCCGTGACAGCAGTTGAGCGCACAATCGATCTTAGCAATAGGTTTCAGTTTATTTTTGCGAAGCAGACACAGTTCCTGCATACAAAAAATAGCCCGATCCGCCTTTTTTTCCAGATTCCCGCCCCGATAAAAGGAAGTATCCAGCAATTCTTTGCCCGTATACATCGCTCCGTCCTGTGCGATGTAAACAGGATAAACGTCGTAACGCTCCGTATCCAGAAGATTTGCAGCCATCGTGCCCGTAATGATCGAGATCTCGTTTTCGCATGACTTTCCGCCGAACAGAACTGCCACATTTTTGCGCATAAAAAAACACCTCCGCAAAAAAATTTTTCGCTTTGGTGTTTTCGTTTTTCGGTTTTTGCACCCTGTACAATCTCGCGGTCTTTCAAAAAAATTCACATACGTCTTTCATTTTTTTATCCGAAATCCTAATTGTAGATATCCGGGAGATCGTTTAAAAACAATACGGTATCGCCCTCTTTCAGTTCCGTTTCCAAAAGCTCCTGCGCTTTTTCCAGCGAAGGCACGACTGTCAGTTTCTGCGCATCGCCGCCCGCTTCCAAATAGCCGTTCTTCACCGCCGTAACCAGTGTCGCGCCGGCTAAAATCACCCGATCCGACCCGACCAGACGCGCACCCAACGCTTTGTTTTCTTTCTCTTCCAGTATTCCCAATTCCACAAGACCGGGGGTTACAACGATCTTGCGGCCCTCAAACAGGCGTAATACGTCCAGCGCAGCCGCCGCTCCGCGAATGTTGGCGTTGTACGCATCGTCCAGAATGGTAACGCCCAACCTTTCCACCGGCTGTAAACGGTGCGGAATATAATCGAGTTTTGCGATCCCTTCCGCGATCTCTTCTTTCGAAAGCCCCAGCTTGAACGCCATCGCCGCCGCAAGCGCAATATTCTGCGCATTGTGCGCGCCTAAAAGTTTTGAAGTGCATTCGACCTGCAAAATGCCCAGCGCCAGTTTGAACGAAATGCCGCCCGACGTGCATTTGACGCCGATCGCCGCACATTCCCCGTGCTCTCCCACGGGCACTTTGATCAGTTTCTCGGTGCGGCCGAACAGTTTTTCCGTATTTTCATCCATGCCGATGACGGCAAAACCGCCTTCGCGCGTGCCGTCCAGGATCTCCCCTTTGGCGCGAATGATGTTGGCAAGACTTCCGAACGTCTCCAGATGCTGTTCACATATTCCCGTAAGGATACAATGATCGGGCTTCACCAGCCTGCAAAGCTCGGCGATGTCGCCTTCGTGCCGCGCGCCCATTTCCGCCAAAAAGAAATCGTAAGAATCGAGATCTTCCTTTTCCACCGCTTTCGCAATGCCGAGCGGCGTATTGTAGGACGCGGGCGTAGCCAAAACTTTATAACGTACCGACAAAATTTGTGCCAGAAAATTTTTGACGCTCGTCTTTCCGAAGCTGCCCGTAATTCCGATCTTCACACAATGGCAGGAATCGAGTTTTTGCTGTGCCGCCGACAGATATTTTTTATTTTTCGCGCGCGAAAACGGCTTTTCCAGAACATTGGCAAAGCGGATCAGCTGCGGCATCAGAAGCGGAACGACCGCCAAAAGAATATAGCGAAGATTCGTTACGATGCCGATGTTTGCAAAGTACGACACTGCATTTCCGATCAGCACGAGCGCAAAACAAACCACCGCAAGAACCAATACGTTCAGGACGTAAATGCGGTTGGCGCGCGCCGTGGAAGACAGAGGTACTTTCAGCGCTTTTTTATTCGCCGTGCAGTACAATCCAACGAAAAGCGGAACGGGAAGCAGGGCTATATACGCCGCCCATATTCCCGCAAACGAGAAACAAAGCCCCAATACCAGCATTGCCAAAGCAATAAGAAAAGCCAGCAGCGTAAAACGCGAGCGAGCCATGTTGCCCTTGCGCCTGAGCCATGCGGCATACATTTTTCCGTCATACCCCGCCTGTTGCAGAGCGCCCAGCACGTTGAATGCGCACATTCCGTATAAGAGTGCCGCCGCCAGCGCTATGACGATGTATTCGGCGATTGCAGTGATTGTAAACATATCTTTTCCTCTTACGATGATTTTCAGCGGAAAAATTCCCGCGCGATGGCGTTGAATTTTGCCGGATTTTCACAAAAACAAAAATGCGTACATCCTTCCATGTACACGAGCCCCGATCCGCGCGTGAGCCGATGCAGCCGTTCCGCCATGTACGGCGGCGTTGCAGTGTCTTTATCCCCGAAAACGTACAGCACCGGAATGCGGATCTTCTGCGCACACGGCGCAAGATCTTCGTTCACGATTTTTTTATAACTTTCGCGCATCACGGGTGAAAGGGTACGGTATTCTTCCGAACCAAATTTCCGCTCCGCGAATTTCGGCGCGATTTTCCGCATGACGCGGTAGCTTTTTACGCGCAAAGCGTACTTGATCCCCCGCCGCGGCAAAAGCCCGGCACACCCTGTCAGCAATGCGCGCTGAAAGGGCGGATAAGGCTTTGAAAGAAGTTTCAAAGCGACCCTGCCCCCGAAAGAATGTGCGATCAGGTACGCATCGCGAATGCCGAGTTTTCTTAAAAGCTCCGACGTATGCTCCGCATAGTCGCCCACCGACCACGGCTGCGAAAGAGGTTCACTCTTGCCCATGCCCCAGAAATCGAAGGCGGTCACGCGGTAAAATTTTTTTAAACAGTTTATCTGATGGTAAAAGCTTTCCTTGCAGGATAAATATCCGTGCAGGAATACAAGGTCTTTGCCCACGCCTTCGCGGAGCAAGGACACTCCCGCCACTACCGACAAATTGTTTCCTCCCGACCAAGCTCTTTCATCATGACGAGCGCATCTTCCCCGTCGCCGTAATAGCGCGGCCGCGCATACTTCCCGACAAAACCGTGCTTTATATACAGCGCCATGGCCGCCGCGTTGGAAACGCGTACTTCCAGAAATAAGCGCTTCACTCCAGACTTTGCAGCCAGCTTTGACAAATATTCCAGGACCTCCCCCGCGATCCCCTGCCGACGGTATTGCGGCGCAACGGCTATATTCGCTATATCCGCATCCTCGCCCGCCGTTATGGCAAAACCGTAGCCCGTGATTTCTCCGTCCTGCACCGCACACGCCGTGACCGTGTTTTCGCTTACGAACGAATCCGCAAGCATACGGAAATTCCAGGGATCGGAAAAACATTCCTTTTCCAGTTCCGCAATGCTCTGAATGTCCGCATACGCCCAGCTGCGCAACTCCATATTCTTTCTCCTCTTTTTAGCGTCTTCCCGCCGCTATCCCTTCCTTGCCAGCCGCTCTTCTTCCGCCTGGCTCTTTTTCAGATAAAACGCGCCGATCTCTCCGAATTCCTCTTCTTTCGCATTTTCCGCCGCACTCGCAAGCCCCGCCGCAGGATCCGCCTTTGTAAACGGGACGGGCAGCGGTTCGTACGCATACACGGAATACTCCTTTGCAAGCTCTTTCAATCGGGTCTCGTCGACATAGGAAGGCGAAAAGCAAACGCTTTTATCCTTTTCAAAGCCACAGACATAATAATTCCCGCGCCCGGCTGGCACCGCCGCCAGCGCTTTGCCTTCTGCATTATATGCAAGCACCTGAAAAGAAGTTCTGCCCAGTGCCGGTTTTCCCGTTCCTTCGCAAAATCCTTTGACTGCCGAGATCCCGATCCGAATGCCCGTAAACGATCCCGGCCCCGTTACCGCACAGAAAAAATCGCACTCTGCAGGCGTCAGCGATACCGCGCGCAGTGCTTCATCCGCCGCATCCATCAGCCGAACCGAATGCTGCAATGCGCCATCCGCTTCAAATATAATCTTACGCACACCGTTTTTGCAGGCAATCACCGTAAGATATCCGCCCGACGTATCGATCGCAAGATAATTCATTCGCACAAGATCTCCCTTTTATTTCCATCCAGTTTGCGTATTTCTACCGTCTTGCAGTTTTCTGGCAAAACATCTTCAATGTTCTGCGGCCACTCGATCACACAGATCCCGTCCGCATAAAAATAATCGCAAAGACCTAAAGCTTCCGCCTGCGCGCCGTCTTTCAGACGATAACAGTCATAATGATACAGTTTCCCGTCATAATCGTTCATGTAGGCATACGTAGGACTCGTGATCTCATCCGCGATCCCCAGCCCTTGCGCCAGTCCTTTCACGAATACCGTCTTACCCGCGCCCATTTCTCCGCGCAACAACACGACGTCCCCCTTTTTCAGACTCTTTGCATATTCCTTCGCAAACGCCATCGTCTGCTCCGCACTTTCCGTTACCATGTTCACACCCCGCTTTGCATCCTGCCGTGCGATCCGCGGCAGCCCTGCCCCCCCCTTTCGCAAAATCATGCGCCCGCCAAGGGCGCGCTGTTTCACAACACGAAAAGAAGGGACGCTGCTTTACGTCCCTTCCATTATAATATACAACAAGCAATTTTGCAATTAAAACGCCTTTACTTGCCGCAATTTCTGGTTTTCCCCTGAAAATCTTCCGCAAAGAAAAACCACTTCCGCGGCATCTTATCCGCTTAAAACTTATTCAAAAGCCAGGAAATACGCTTGTACAGCAAAATCGTAACCAGGCTGACCGCTACACCTTTGATCAGGTTGAATAAAAGAACATACCACCAGAGCGATTCAAAAGCCGCGAGCGCACCGTCGCCCATGAACAGCGGGAAATTTATGTATCGATTAGACAAAAGCCCCGCAGCGATCTGTAAAACACAGCCGATCGCCAGCGTTATTGCCACGGTCGGCAGCCCCTTTTTGAAACGATAAACGAGCGTCGGCACGATAACGAAACTGAATGTTACGATAAAGTTTGCGATCTCTCCTACGCCGCCCGTGGAAGATTTTAAAAGACACAGACATTCCTTGATCAGGCTGATAATGATCGCCGCGACAGGCCCGTACATAAACCCGCCGATCAGCACAAACACGTTTGCAAAATCCAGTTTCAAAAAAGAAGCGGGCGGGAAAATCGGAAATTCCAGAAACGTAACCGCAAATGCCAGTGCGGACAGCATGGCAAGCTTTGCAATGGTCGACGCCGTAAAATATTTCTTGCGGAAACGCGCCCATTTCTGCACACGCGAGTTTTCCGTGCCATCCGTGTTCTCCGGAGCTGAAACTGCCCCGTCCTGCGTCTTTCCCAGCACCGTTTGCGAAGATTCTTTCACAGCGTCCTGCGTATTCTGCGACGGAACATCCTTTTCCCGCGCGTCCGTTTCCGCAGAAACCGCACGGCTTTTGAGAGCCTCTTCCTTCATAAAAAAACACCTCGAAAAAATATTTTCAAGGGGCTTCAAAGAAAAAACCCGTTCAGATGAACGGGGCCAAGTTTTTCGATCTGCACGCAAAACTGCGGCAAATTTTCGAAACATTCTTTTCCTTTCCGGACTATACCGTCGGTACGGGAATCACACCCGTTCGGAGGCTCGCGCCTTTCGCAGACTGTCACTGCCGGTGGGGAATTTCACCCCGCCCCAAAGAATCGTTTTTATTTTGTAACATTATAGCATCGCTTTCCAGACCTGTCAAATGTTTTACACGGCCTGCGATCAAAAATCCCAACCCGAACATTTATCTCTGAGTTCTTCCGTCAAGGTGATCGCTTCGTCCAAATGCTCCGCCGACACTGCCTTTTCTCCTTTCGGTCGATTTTTATAAAGCACACAATATCCTTTTGCGTTTACTGCTGTACCCTTTCGCTCACAATACCCTGCTTTCTCACGATAAAACGCACTTGCTCCTTTCGAATAATACGCCTTATAAAATCTACAACCGCTGCATTTATATGTACAATTGATTTCAGTTCCCATTATAATTTTCCTCTTCTTGGTTTTCCTGTATAATTTGACGAATTGCAGATAAATCCATCAAAATCTCATACAGTGCTCTTGCAACCGCACGTTTGCGCACATAATTATATTTTCGGATTTTAGTTTTCCAGCAATCACATTTTTCACTGCCGTCAACCACTTTATTACTTTTTGAACAAAAGCCTTGCCTTGTACATTCAAACCGCCGCAAACCTTTTGTATAATATGCTTCATAACTTCCGCAATAGAAACATCGTTTTTCCTTTACTGCTTTCTATTCCACTTTTTTAACCTCAAAAAAACATGCCTTACAATTATATTATAATGTAAAATATGTCTTATAATAATGCTTTTTTGTAAAATTTATCTTACAATTTAAGCATGGAAAATTTATTTGCGATGCGATTAAGCGAATTTATAAATGAATCAGGTCTGAGCAAGCGGAAATTTGCCGAAAAGGTCGGAGTTTCTGCCATGAGTGTGTCCGACTGGACAACGGGGAAAATTCAGCCAAATGCGGAAAGCATTTACCTTATCTGCAAAACATTCAAAATCAGTGCCGACTACCTGTTGGGCCTTTCTGATTGACAGACGATCCACAGTCTTTTTAATGGACAGTCGGATCTACAATCTTTCCCGATTGGCAGTCAGATCTGCAAGCTTTCTGATTGACTGTCTGTCCGACAAAAAGCCACCTTGCATAGACGATCCCTTGTTTTTCTCAAGCCGTAAAAAGTAAAAAGATTAATATGCACCCCAAAAGTCAGACAAACTTTTGGGGTGCATATCATTTTAATAAAGTTATTCGATTTTTCTTATTTCAGATCGATTGCGGTTTAGGAGTGGGAATCAAGTCATTGGTCGGCGGAGGTATATTCAGGCGAAGCGGGCCGCACGAAAAACAGGCACACGTTCAGAACGATCGATGCCACCGCCGCCGCGACTGCCACTGCCGCCAAAGCGACAGGCCACATATACGCGCCTGCGAAGGCCGTGATTGCCGCAAAGAGTAAACCGATCGCCGCAACCGAAATACTGACCCCGAGCCATAATTTTTCTTGTCTGAGAACAAAAGGCTTTTTCCCCGCCCCACGGCAAACGGAGCGGATACCCGTTAAAAGATTCAGCAAAAACAATACCCCGAAAAAAGCGATGAAATAAAAGAATATCGTCGTCAGGGCTGCAAAACCCACCATCATCAGGGGCTGTTCCGTCTGTGCCAGATGAGCTTTATAAGCCCGAAAAGCAAGATAAGTTTCCCACTCAAACGATGCAAAGCCGACGACAGCCAAACAAATTTCCAAAATTCCCGCCGCCAGCACAAGGCAACGCACTTTTCGTTCCATCCGACTCCTCCGTTTTTCATTCTCTCATAGCTATATTATACGCGACGACAGATTATATGTCAAGAACCGATAAACGGCACAGATAAAACCAATCTGTCATTTCTAAAATTTACCTGACTGCTCATTTTTATAAAACCTGCTCATTTCCTTGCAAATCAAAGCATTTTTTGCTATAATCTGAAAACGTTATGTTACAGAAAAAACCGCGACCCTTTTACGAAAATTTTGCTGCTCTGTTAAAAGAAAACAGGATCACGATGTATCGTTTGGCAAAAGATTTAAAATTCAGCCAGCAGACAGTTTCTAACTGGTATTACGGTATTTCCGAACCGAAACTTTCACAACTGGTTAAACTTGCCGATTATTTTGAAGTGAGCATCGACCACCTTGCCGGCAGGAAAGATTATTAAAAGTAAAAAACGGCAGCGGACAATCCTGTCCGCTGCCGAATAAAGCACATCATCCGTCCGCCAAATTTCTGGCGGACGTTTTTTATAATTTTTTGAAAAACGCAGCGAGCGGTGGATTCTTTCACCCAAAGCAAGTCAGCTGTCACAGCGGAAAGAAGGATTTTATACATCACCCAGATCGCGGAGCGCAACCGCCACACCCTGTTTCAGCAGTTTATCCCTGCGTATTCCGTTAACGGCACGTACAACGCTGACAGGAGTCAAAATCACCCCGAAGAGCGCACCCAACAGAAACAGAAAAATCTGACCCAGACATCCCGTCTGTTCATAGACCTTTGCCTGCATTACATTTCCGTCACTGCCGCGGCGCACTTCCACATTGCTTCCGCTGTTTGCACGCCAGACTTCGATCGCCGTATATAATCCGCAAAACACCGCGCCGACCAGACAAAACAATACTTTGTCCAAAACGCTGCTGAGACACAACCCTATAACGGCTATCGCAATACCGATCACGTACAATATACAGGCAATGATTACAAACCTTTTTTCTTTGCCAGAGATTGATTGCACTCCGTTTCGATCTGAAAAAGGCGCGATTTGTAACATGCAGGACACAGAACACCGTAATCCTGCGTCAAAAGCTTTGTCCTTTCCGCACATTCTCCGCAAACGCCTGCCCCGCAATCAGCACACTGAGCAACTGCATCCTTGTCCGGATGTTTTAAACATTTCATACTTCTCCCCTCTCTCGTTTCCGCTTTATGGGATATTTTTTATCAGCAACGGCAGAACAATCCTTTTCTATACAATTTTTCCATTGTCCAGAAAAATTTATATTTCCGCCTGCTTTCCGAGATGCAAAGATGGAAAAAGAATGTACAGTAAAGCCGATACCGCCGCCATTGCCAGACATATCCCGTTGTCAACAGTTTAAAGACCGCTATTACAGAATATCGTCAGCGTACAGCGGGTATTTATCGCAAAGTTTTTTCACTTCCCCGCGGACGAAATCAAACGCAGCTTCCTTTTCCTCGATAATTTTTGTGATCAGTCTTGCCACCAGCCGCGCGTCCTCTTCTTTAAAGCCGCGCGTCGTAATGCTGGGCGTTCCGATACGGATACCGCTCGTGATGAACGGACTGGTTTCTTCAAACGGAATGGTGTTTTTATTGACCGTGATATTCACTTCGTCCAGCATCTTTTCCAATTCTTTGCCCGTCATATTTTTATCACGCAGATCTACGAGCATCAGGTGGTTATCCGTACCGCCCGATACAAGGCGCACGCCGCATTTTTTGAATTCATCTGCCATCGCCGCCGCATTTGCCACAACCTGTTTCTGGTAGGCTTTGAACTCATCCGAAAGTGCTTCCTTAAACGCGACTGCTTTTCCCGCGATCACGTGCATGAGCGGGCCGCCCTGCATTCCGGGGAATACAGCTTTGTCGATCGCTTTCGCGTACTGTTCCTTACACATAATGATACCGCCGCGCGGGCCGCGCAGGGTCTTGTGCGTCGTGGTCGTTACGATATCCGCATACGGTACGGGCGACGGATGCAATCCTGCCGCGACCAATCCCGCAATGTGCGCGATGTCTACCATCAGGTATGCGCCGACTTTATCCGCAATTTCGCGCAGACGGGAAAAATCGATGATCCTCGGATACGCGCTCGCCCCTGCCACGATCATTTTCGGCTTGTTTTCGATCGCCAGTTGTTCCAGGGCATCGTAATCGATGCGCTCATCCTCTTTCGATACGCCGTACGGCACGATCTTGAAATATTTTCCCGAAATGTTGACAGGCGATCCGTGCGTAAGATGTCCGCCGTGCGACAAATTCATTCCCAGGATCGTATCGCCGGGATTGAGCAGAGCAAAATACACCGCGGTATTCGCCTGCGCTCCGCTGTGCGGTTGCACGTTTACATGATCGCATCCGAACAACTTTTTGCAACGCTCGATCGCCAGATTCTCAACAATGTCAACATACTGGCATCCGCCGTAATAGCGTTTACCAGGCAAACCTTCCGCATACTTGTTCGTAAGGTGCGAACCCACCGCCGCCATCACCGCAGGCGAAACAAAATTCTCGCTCGCGATCAGCTCAATATTGCCCCGCTGGCGGGAAAGTTCGAGATTCATCGCCTCGTACACTTCTGCGTCGGCTTTTTTGATCGTGGACATATCAATCATATTGTTTTTCTCCGTCGTTTTTTTGATTCTTCTATCATTATACCGCAAAATGCAAAAATATACAAGAAATAAAAGGCGGCGGCGCAAAATAATTTTGCGCCGCCGCTTATCCGAAAAAAAACCGCTTTTTGACTTTTCTCATTCTTTCGAAATTAAAAAAATTACGGTTTCCCCTGTTGAATTCCTTTTTTTCGCCTCTTGCCGCCCTTTCAAAGGACAGTCGCGGTCGCGAAAAACCGCAAAAGCCCTGCCGCCGCAACGATCGTTGCGGCGGCAGGGCTTTTCTCCGCTGAAAAAACTCAGATATTTTTCTGAATAAACTCTTTCATGGCAGCCTTGGGAACAAATCCGAGGTTTTTATCGGCAAGTTTGCCGTCTTTGAACACCATGACGCACGGAATACTCATGATGGAATATTCACGCGCGAGATCGGGGTTGTCATCCACGTTGATCTTGACAAACTGCGCTTCCCCTGCAAACTCTTCCGAAAGGTCGTCGATCACGGGCGCGAGCATACGGCAAGGGCCGCACCAGTCCGCATAAAAATCCACGACCAACGTCTTTTTTTCTTCCATTGCCGCTTTGAATGCGGCTGTATCAAAATTCTGAACCATTTTTTGCATCCTCCCGATAATTATTGGTATTTTGGCAAATTTCCACGACTTCTATACCGAACCCGCGCGATTTTGCCGCGAATTTATCCAGTATATACACGACGGCAAACCCCAAAGCCAGCCCGATCAGGCACAAAACTGCCGCCCAGGCCTCCGCTTTAAGCGCAAGCGCGCCGATCGCAACTCCCGCCCCTGCCAAAAGTACGGGAATGATATACACAATGAACGAAGCCAGCAAACGGTTATCTTTTTCCGCCTGCACGATCACTTCGTCGCCCGCTTTTGCACCGACCGTGTTTTTCGCTTTCACCTTTACGGTGCTTTTGCCCGAACGGAACGCGCATACTTTGCAGGATTCGCATTCGGGATGTTTTTCAATACGTAAGAGCGCGGTTTTTCCCGCCGTTTTTACGACGATAGCACGTTCTTTCATTTACAATTTTGCTCCAAAAATGCGATAACGTCCGCCGCTTTTACGTTCACCGACGTAGAATAGGACATATTTTTCACAGTGTATTCGCCGCTTTCAAGTTCATTGGAACCGATCACGATAACAAACCTTGCCCCGATCTTTCCGGCATATTTAAACTGCGCTTTGACCGAGCGCGAGGCATGATCCGTATCCGCCGAGATCCCGCTCTGACGCAATTTGTCCGCCAACGCAAACGCCGCTTTCCTGCCCGCATCGTCCAGTCCCGCTACGTAAACATCCAGCGGCGACTCTTCGGGGATCGTTTTGCCCGTATTTTCCAGTACCAGCAGCATCCGTTCGATGCCGCTCCCGAACCCGACCGCCGGCACGCTCGGCCCGCCCAGGTTCTCGATCAGCGTATCGTACCTTCCGCCGCCCAGCACCGTGCCCTGCGAGCCGATGCTCGTGGATACAAACTCGAACACTGTCTTGGAATAATAATCCAATCCGCGCACGAGTTTCGGATTCAATTTATATTTCACGCCGCAGGAATCGAGGATCTCTTTGAGCTTTTCAAAATGCTCACGGCATTCGTCGCAGAGAAAATCCGTCGTTTTCGGAGCATTTTCGTTGATCTTCGAGCATGCCTCTTCCTTGCAGTCGAGAATACGCAGCGGGTTCTTTTCGAACCGCGCGTTACAAGTGGGACACATTTCGGAAAGATGCGGCCGCAGATATTCTTTGAGCGCTTCGTTGAACTTCGGACGGCAATGCTTGCACCCGATCGAGTTCAGATTCAGCTCCACGCCTTCCACGCCCAGCGCACGGATGTAGTCGCGCGCAAGCAAAATAACTTCGGCGTCCGTTTCCGCGCCCTTGCCGCCGAAAATCTCTACACCGAACTGGTGATGCTCGCGCAATCTGCCCGCCTGCGGACGTTCATAACGAAATACCGGGGTAATATAATACATCTTCAAAGGCAACACGCCGCCCGCAAGCCCGTTTTCGATAAAAGAACGCACCACGCCCGCCGTACCTTCGGGTTTAAGCGTGATCGAACGCTCGCCCTTATCCAGAAAAGTGTACATTTCTTTGTTGACAATGTCTGTCGTGTCCCCTACGCCGCGCAAAAACAGCTCCGTATGCTCGAATACAGGCGTGCGGATCTCTTTCAGATTGTACAGCGCCGCAACCTTTCGCGCCGTGTTTTCAACAAAATGCCACTTGTATGCCTCCGACGGCAATACGTCTTTTGTGCCCTTGGGAATGTTGATCATAAAAAACTCCTTTCCTCACATAAATTCCGCCGAATAAACGGAATTTGCCGTGATTTTTAAGAAAAAACAAAGCCAAAGCATTTACCTTGTACAAAGTTTTCTCTTTGTTCGGCGCATTTTCGGTTTGCTGACAATAATTTTCCGCCTGTGTCCGAACACGCCTTATTCTTCTTTCTTTCTGCCGCCCGTGCGGCGCAATGTAAAAAGGCGAAAACCTGCGCCTTTTCCGTAAATTATTTTAATTCAGAAAAATTCTTTTGTCAACTTAAAAGAAATTTTCATGAACACTTTTTAAATTTTTTGCGCTTATCCGAAATTTCTTTTCGGATAAGCGCACCCTTGCCTATATTCTAAATAGTAAAAAACTGACACGCGCCTTTTAATCCGCCACAGAAGACCGACGCTTTTATGCTGCTTTCTTCTGATTTTAAAGATCCGAATTTTTTCAGGCGCAAAGCATTACAGCACGTATTTTTTCAGATCGCGGTTTTTGATGATCTTTTCCAGGTGCTCGTCGACATATTTTTTGTCGATCGTTACCGTGACCGTCGGGTAATCCCCGCCCGCATTGAAAGAGATATCCTCCAGAAGATATTCCATCACCGTATGCAGACGGCGCGCGCCGATATCTTCGCTCGTCGCGTTCATGTCCGCAGAGATCTCCGCGATCTCTTCGATCGCGTCGTCCGTGAATTTCAGGTCGATGTTGTCCACGCCCAGAAGTTTCCCGTACTGCGTCGTGATCGCGTTCTGCGGCTGCGTCAGGATCTTTACGAAATCTTCCTTGCTCAGGCTTTCCAGCTCCACATTGATCGGGAAACGCCCCTGCAATTCGGGGATCAGGTCTTCCACTTTCGAAATGTGGAAGGCTCCCGCCGCAATAAACAGAATAAAGTCCGTCTTGACCGCTCCGTATTTCGTCATGACCGTGCAGCCCTCTACGATCGGCAGGATATCCCTCTGCACGCCTTCGCGCGAGACGTCCGCTCCGCCCTGGTTTGCCTTGCCTGCGATCTTATCGATCTCATCGATAAAGATAATGCCCTGCTCTTCCGCCCGCGAAAGCGCTTCGGTATTTACCGCGTCGTTGTCGATGAGCTTTTCCGATTCCTCATTGATGATCTGCTGCATCGCCTGTTTCACAGTCATCTTGCGGCGTTTCTTTTTCTTGGGCAGCATATCGCCGAAAATCGAACCGATATTGATCTCCGCACCGCCGGGAACGATCTCCATCGGTTTCGGTGCGTCTACCACTTCCAGTTCGATCGGGGTATCGTTGTATTTTCCTTCGCGCAGTTCGTCCAGAAGTTTTGCGTCAAAAACTTCCTTCGCCATCTCGCCGCGCTCGCCCTTTTTCATCTCCGATAAAATGGCGACGATCTTCTTTTCCGCCGTGCCTTCCGCACGCACCGCCACTTCTTTCATCTTCTCTTCGCGCACAAGGCGTATGGAACATTCCACAAGGTCGCGGATCATGCTCTCCACGTCGCGCCCGACATACCCCACTTCGGTATACTTCGTCGCCTCCACCTTGATAAACGGCGCCTTGACAAGCTTTGCAAGCCTGCGCGCGATCTCCGTCTTACCGACGCCCGTCGGCCCTTTCATGATGATGTTCTTGGGCGTGATCTCCTCTCTGTCCGCTTCCGAAAGACGGCTGCGGCGATAACGGTTACGCAGCGCGATCGCCACCGCCCGCTTTGCTTTGTCCTGCCCTATAATATATTTATCCAGTTCGTTTACGATCTGTTTGGGTGAAAGATGATTCATATGCTTTCTCCTCCGGCCTTACCCGTTACACCACTTCGACCGTAATATGGTCGTTCGTGAATACGCAGATCTCGCTGGCGATCTTCAATGCCTTATACGCGATCTTATCTGCAGAATATTTGGTTTCCTGCGCCAGGGCGCGCGCCGCCGCCAATGCGTAATTTCCGCCGCTGCCGATCGCGCATACGCCGCCGTCCGGCTCGATCACTTCGCCGTTACCGCTGATGATCAAAAGCAGGTCTTTGTCCGCCACGATCATCATCGCTTCCAGCTTGCGGACCATCTTGTCGTTGCGCCAAAGTTCCGCCAGCTCCACCGCCGAACGCATCAGGTTGCCCGAAAATTTGTTGAGCATCCCCTCAAACCGCTCGGAAAGCGAAAACGCGTCGGATACCGATCCCGCAAATCCCAAAACCACTTTACCGCCGTAAATACGGCGTACTTTCACTGCATTGTTCTTGAACACGACCGATTCGCCCATCGTGACCTGTCCGTCCCCTGCGATCGCCGTCTTGCCGTCACGTTTGACGGCACATATCGTTGTACCTCTGAATTCAGGCATAATTCCCTCCGTTTTTGCGCCCCGCCCTTTCAGCGCAGTGCGCTCTCTGTATTTTCATGAATTTCACGCATCTTTTCCAGTGCGCGTTCCGCAAAAAGTTTCTTTTTCAGCGCCTTGTCCCGAATTTTTTCGGGCAAAGGCTCCAATATCCCGTAATTGGCGTTCATCGGCTGAAAATCCGTCGTTTCCGCCGAAACATGCCGCATCAGCGCCCCCGATACGGTCGAGGCGTCCCATTCCACAGGCTCTTTCCCGCGCATTTTCAGCGCACAGCCCAGCGCCGCCCAGATCCCGCTCGCCGCACTCTCGACATATCCTTCCACACCCGTCATCTGCCCCGCAAAAAACACAGTCCCGTCTTTCTTCCACGAAAGATCTGCATTCAAAACCCGCGGAGAATTCAAAAACGTGTTCCGATGCATGACCCCGTAGCGTAAAAACTCTGCATTCCTCAGCGCAGGGATCATCGAAAACACCCGCTTCTGCTCAGGAAATTTCAGATTTGTCTGAAATCCCACCAGATTGTACGCAGTCCCCGCGCAATTTTCCTTGCGCAGCTGCAGTACTGCATACGGACGCTTCCCGTCCGCATCGTACAGCCCCACGGGTTTCAGCATCCCGAACCGCAACGTATCTTTCCCGCGCGCCGCCATGATCTCCACCGGCATGCACCCTTCAAATACGTCGCGCTTGTCAAAATCATGCACGAGCGCACGCTCCGCACTTCCCAGCGCATCCACGAACGCTTCGTATTCTTCCTTCGTCATCGGACAGTTGATATAATCGCCGTCCCCTTTTCCGTACCTGTCCGCCGTGAACGTCTTCGTATAATCTACGCTCGCCGCCGCCACGATCGGCGCCGCCGCATCGTAAAAATACAGGTTTCCGCCCATTTTTCCGCGAATGTCTTCCGCCAAAGCGTCCAGCGTCAGCGGCCCCGTCGCCACGATCGCGTACCCTTGCGGAATCTCCGTTACTTCTTCATGTACTACTTCGATCCTCGGATGACTCTCGATCTTCTCCGTCACGTACTTCGAAAACGCTTCCCGATCGACCGCCAGCGCTCCGCCTGCCGGCACCTTCGTCTCCTCAGCCGCCTGCATGGTCAAAGAACCGAAAACCCGCATTTCTTCTTTTAAAAGACCGCACGCATTGCCGTAAACATCGTTGCTTTTCAGAGAATTGCTACACACAAGCTCCGCATACCCTGCCTGCGTATGCGCCGGCGTGTACTTCTTCGGCTTGCTCTCATACAGCCGCACAGAAAAGCCATGCTCCGCCAGATAGTACGCCGCTTCACATCCCGCAAGCCCCGCTCCGATCACCTTTACAAGCTCCGCCATCCGTTCTCCTTTCCGCTCTTTTTGCGTTTAGCACTCTTGCATTTAGAGTGCTAAATCATTATAAATCGATTATGTCCATATGTCAAGAGTTTTTATTCGAAAATTCAAAAATTTCCAAACTCTTGACAGAGAACCGCCCCTATGTTATCATTTACCTGACAGAAAAAGGAGGGGGATCGATGAAAAAATTTATTGTATTTATGCTGAGTATTTTATGTATTTGTTTTGCTGCCTGTGCGCCTGCAGAGCCGCGACTTAATGCCGAATATACGTATAAAAAAATTTCTTTCCGCAAAGGCGAAGGCCTCACACTGGAAGAACTGTCTTCCTTTATGCCTGCCGCAGTATTCTTACCCGACAATAAACCGATTGAAAGTATTTCGGAGTTTGAAGATTTTCTGAAAGAAAATTTAGACGAATACAGCTTTAACCGGCTTTCGCAAGAGGGCATAGAAACGGTATATTTAAAACCCGAAATTATTTCCGTATCACTTTCGGACACGGAACTCATTTTTAAGACGGAAAACCAGACGACAAGCCTCCCTTTTACAAAAGAAGAAAACCGTTATCTTACCGATACAGAGGCCGAATTTTATTTTTCAGGAGGCGAATTTTGTACCGATCTGCCTCTTACCGACAATTTTACCATTGTCTATCACTACGCTTTGTAAATTTTTGATAAAAATGCGGAGCGGCCGTATGTTAGGCCGCTCCGCATTTTTATTCTGCATCAGCAGGATTTCTCGACCCCGTCAGGGGGGCATTTTATTCTACACCAGCAGACTTTCTCGACCCCGCCAGGGGGGCATTTTATTCTGCATCAGCAGATTTTATCGACCCCGCCAGGGGGGCATTTTATTCTCCGACCGCAGGATCCTGCGCGCCCGCATCGGGAGCGGGTTTTTGTTCTTCGGGAACGTCCTTTACAAAATCGCAGGAAGAACAGCGGATCTGTTTCCCTTTTTTGAAAAGGTACTTGCCGCACTTGGGGCATTTCTCGCCCGTAGGCATTTCCCAGCTCATAAATTTGCACTGGGGATAATTCGAACAGCTGTAAAAGATCTTGCCCGCCTTGCTCTTCATGCGGCGCGTAGGTGCACCGCACACGGGGCATTTCCCCGCCAGTTCTGTGATGGGCTGGCTCGCCGAACATTTCGGACAGCTTAAATATTTCCCGTTTCTGCCCGTTCTGTAATACATGAGCGTGCCGCATTTGGGGCATTTTTCTTTGGAGATCTCGCTGTCAAAAGGCAAGGTCGCGTTGCATTCGGGGTAATTCGGACAAGCAAGGAACTTTCCGAACTTGCCGCTCTTGACCACCATATTCGCACCGCATTTGGGACATTTGGTCGCCGAAATTTCCATGCCTTCGCTCTTGATGTTCGAACATTCGGGATAATTGGAACATGCCAGATATTTCCCGTACCGCCCGCTCTTGCGGATCATCGGATGTCCGCACTTTTCACAAAGGATATCCGTCATTTCGTCGCCGTCGTTGGCGGCAAATACCAACTTTTCCGCAAACGGCGGATAAAAATCCGCAATGATCTTGTGCCAGTCCACACCGCCGTCTTCGATGCCGTCCAGCTTGTCTTCCATCTTCGCCGTAAAACCGACATCCATGATATCCGTAAAATATTTCATCAGAAGATCGGTGATCTCAAACGCAACGTCCGTCGGAACCATATATTTTCCGTCTTTCGTGACATATTTGCGCTTGTTCAGTACGGAAATGATGCTCGCATACGTCGAAGGACGGCCGATCCCCTTATCTTCCATCGCCTTGACCAGCGACGCATCCGTATATCGCAGAGGCGGTTTCGTGAATTTCTGTTCGCTCAGCAGGCGGATGAGATCCAGCTCTTCCCCTTCTTTGAGGTTGGGGAGGAGCTTTGCGTTTTCGTTCTCCTCGTCGTCCTTTTTGACTTCCTGGTATGCCGCCGTAAAACCGGCAAACTGCATGGTTTTGCCGCTCGCTTTAAAACCGTAAACACCGTTTTTGATCTTGATCTGCATACTGTTGTACAGCGCTTCGCTCATCTGTGACGCCATAAAACGGTCGTAGATCAGCTTATACACGTTGTAATGTTTTTTATCCAGCGTGCCTTTCATGCTTTCGGGCGTACGGTTTAAATCGATGGGACGGATACACTCGTGCGCGTCCTGCGCTCCCTTTTTCGAAGCATAGAAATTCGGCTTTTCGGGAACATATTCTTTCCCGAATTTTGCCGCAATGAAATCGCGCGCCTTTGCCTGCGCTTCCGCCGATACGCGCACGGAGTCGGTACGAATGTAGGTTACGAGCGCGATATGTCCTTCCGCTTCCGTGTCGATGCCTTCGTACAGATGCTGCGCTACCAGCATGACGTCGGGCGAGGTCATTCCGAATTTATTGGATGCGTCCTGCTGGAGCGTGGACGTCGTGAACGGTGCGGGAGCATGCGATTTCGTCACGCTTTTCTTGATCTCGCTGACGATATACGGATTCTCAGCAAGTTCCGCACGGACTTTTTCGTTTTCTTCCGCATTGGACGGAAGGTATTTTTTTCCGTTCTTTTCGCCGAGAAGCGCTTTGAACGGCGCGTATTCTTTGGGTTTATCCT
>CATYEP010000020.1 GCA_958405585.1 uncultured Eubacteriales bacterium | reverse complement strand
GATCTCCGTTTCCGTCTCCCCGCTCTGCCCGATCTTTATGGTGACAGGATTGCTGGCCGAAGCCGCCGTCAGCGCCGCCTGATTGCCGTTCTGATCGACAACATTCGAACTCTTTCCCGTCAAGTATGCGTTGACCGTTTCGGAATCCGTTCCGACTTCGATCAGATACAGGGACTGGAATGCAAGATTCGGCCCGATATCGTCACCCGTTACTTTTACATCTTCATATCCCGCAGGATATTCGATTTTGTATTCTACTTTCCCATCGGCCGTCGTAATACGCAAAAGCAGAATACGGTTGGTGTCTTTATGCCAGACAAACACGCAATCTTCCGATAACGGTTTATAGTTTTCAAAACTGTACCCGTTCTCTTCCATACGCAACATCGCGTCAAGAACGCTGTTCGGCTTGCCGTTCAGGATCTCATCGGCAGAGAGCGCCGTGTTCATGTCCCTTACCGACGCCTGATCCGCAGACATATTTGCCTTGGATATCAGACTGGTAAACGTAGGGATCAGCACCGCCGCGAGAATCGCGATCACTGCGATCACGATCACAAGCTCTGTGATTGTAAACGCTTTTTTCAACTTTTTTACCATTTTTTTCTCCCTTTCTTTCTATTCCTGTAAAAGGCTTTTTCTTCTGCACGCAGAAGAAAAAGAGGCGCGCCTCTTTTTCGATACTTTTTCAGGTGTTTATATTATAGCTTATAACCCATATTTTGTCAATTTTATTTCTACATAAACACATAAAAAAATATACAATATCAATATTTTTAGCAAGAACAAAATGTATCGAGCCGAGCCCTGTTCATAAATTTTTCAAAATAATCTTTAACCGATTCCGTTCCCCTTCGAAGCTCCATATAAATTTTCAAATTTGGCTCCGTACCTGACGGGCGGATAATGATGCTTTCATTTTCCCCGAAACCAAACTGAAGCACGTTCGATTTCGGCAAACCTGTATTTTCACTTTTCATATAATCGACGCATCGCTCGATCGTTTTTCCGCAAGCCGCACCATTTCCCCCATTCGGCGCATGACTTTCTCTCCGTCCGCCTCCGGCCTCTTGGTATAAAAAGAAAAAACGCGGACTTTTTCTGTTTTGCTTCTTTCGGCGACACATCGATTATGTCGTTCCGACGAAAAATTTGAAAAGATCCGGAAATTCAGTTCCTGTCTCGTTAAAAAGGTGACATTCCGGAAAGAAAGCAAAACTTTACGGACGGGAATATCCTTCCCCTCCCGCACACAATAAAAGCGATAAAATCCTATTTCTTGCCCGTCAAAAAGAAGAACCCGACTGATACGGCGTCCACCTTTAGGCAGGCGGCAAATTTTATGAAGTGAAAAAATACGGCTCGCCGCAAATGCGGCGAGCCGTATTTTTTACCAGTATAGATCAATGGTACTTTTTTTGACTTCCTGTATTTACAGAAACATTTACCGATCAACTCATTGTATTGAACGTAATCATACCAAGCTAAAAACGTTCGCAATGCAATGAGTTGTCATGATACTGAAGAAAAAATTTTATCTGTTCTTTTTCTCTTTTTTACGGTAAACCAGCAAAGTACTCATTCCAAACAGGAATACGGAAATTAAACTTACACTTGAAATATTACCGTTGCATCCGCCTTCCGTTTCTGCAGGTTTTTCAGGCTTATCTTCCGGCAATTCTTCCACTTCCAGGTCGATATAAACCCGTGCCTCCACGGTCAGATAGTTACCGCTGTCGTCCTTTTTGTAAATTGCCTGATAGAATCCGCTTTGTCCGACTGTCTCGTCTGCATTTTTCCACGTCCAGCCTTCAGGCAAAATACAATCGGCGAGTTTCAGCGTATCCCCTTCTTTTTTGCTGACTTGCAAAACAGGTGTTTCATACATAGGCTCTGCCTGACGCACGGAAATAGTAACTTTTCCCGTTACCGTGTTATAGTACTCTTCATCGAACGGAATAAAGACCCACGTATATTCTTTTTCTCCCGCAAGCAGCGTCTGCCCTTCTTCGAACATAATTCGTCCGTATTCGCTGTCACAGGAAATAGCCGGCATTTTATCTCCGTACACATAATCAAGATCAGGAACTGTCACCTGGATCGTAAGATCGTGCTTGCTTACTTTTACTGAATATGCAAATTCTTTTTCTCCGACATAAGCGATGACAGAAGTTTCACCCTGCGCAATGGCACGGACATTTCCGTCCTGATCTACAACAGCCACGCTTTCGTCTTGCGAACGGTAATAGATTTCAGCATTTTCCAACACATTTCCGTTCATGGAAAGAGCAGCCGAAACGCTTCCATCTTCGCCGACCAGCAAATCCAGATTTTCATCGGATGTGTTCACTAATTCCGCATCCAAGAAGGTAATCGCCGCTGTATAAACGGTCTCTGCGATCAACGCATACCCTTCCGCATTCGGATGAATGGCATCAGGGAACAGTTCAGGCATGCCCGACGTCACTGTAAAGATATCGATCAGATAGCAATCATTCTCCTCGGCTATCTGCCTTTGCAACGGGATCACCTCTTCGGCCAGCACCGAGCCGTCCATTTCCGGAACGGTCGTATACAGGTATGGCGACGTCATTACAAAGATCTTCACTTCGGGATTCGCTTCACGATAGGCCGCAATCAGATCTTCATAGGCCTCTTTATATTTTTGTTGCTGCGCACTGCTGTTCGGAGTCCAGTAAATCGACTTGATATCATTGGTACCAAGCATAATAAACACAACATCCGGCGCAAAATCAAGGCTGGCCTGGTATTCAGGCTCGTTTTTGAAACAATCCGCTCCATCCAGCAACCGTCTTCCGGCGATACCGAAGTTGCGCAGATCGACCTCCGATCCGAGCAGATCGGCAAGTTGCGAAGGATACGTCAACAGCGGATCAAGCGCCATTTCACTGCTTGCCGCCCCTGCGCCGTATGTAATGCTGTCTCCGATGGTGGCAACTTTGATCTTGCGGTTTTCAGCAGAATCGATCACAATGGGGTTGCCGTCTTTGTCCAGTGCAGTCACACTGAAATTACGATAAGCACCCGTATTATTCTTTGACATCATGCCGAGATAACCGCCAAGGGCATCGTGATCCTTCCCTTCATAGGATAAAACAAGCTGATAGTCGACGTAAATGTCATACCGCATTCCCACGCAAACCACGCGCAGGTTGTGCCACTGTGTATCGACGTAATTTGCAACGGTTTTACCCGTAATATATGTACCGGCACTGACCGAACGGAAGGTCGGATATCCTTCTTTCTGCAAGAAGGCCATAAAACTTCCTCCCCCGCTGTAAATGTTTTCGGGAGTGATTCCTTTATAGCGCATCCGCCCGACGAGAGTGACCCAGTTTACGTTCGAAGTGTTGCGCTTATAGTCGACACTCATATCGAAGTTCGTCAGGAATACATCTTTGAGGTACAGTGAGGTAATATTCTGCGAGCTTCCGTCCGAAACGGCTGCCTTACAGAATACACCGTTGGAGTCAATTCCCCATCTGTCTGTAGGGCTCGCATCCATCGTTCTGTTGTTATTATCGGCCGAATACCAGCTTTCAAAGTCATTCAGCTGTGATACTGCGTACCGTTTCCTTTAAAATCGCGTACATTGGCAACCAGCTGCAAATAGCAGTTATCGAGATATCCGCCGTTCATCATTTCAATGTCGCGCGAAAACTCCATACTGAATGTATCCACAAAATATCCGTAAGAACTTCCCAAAAGAGGATCTTTGCTCTGCTTCTGTGCGATCCATTCATTCCAGCCGGTAACAAACACCAAGTTTACATTTTCATTTTCCAGAGCGCTGTCCCATTGCTGTTCAAAATTCGTATTTTTCAGCGCATCATCATAACTGTTCTCACCCGTTTCGTGAGAATATCCTCTGCCCCAGTTGTAATTGTAAAACCGAAGCGCGTCCTCTTGCGAATAGTTCGCTCGCAGTTCTTCTGACAAAGTATCGTAATTGTAAGGAGCAAACAGTCCCGAAATGGAGAAATTGATTCCCGAAACATTTGCATCGCTGTATCCGCCGCCGATGCCCGTATGCTGCGAAACCGATACATTCATGATCGTGTAATCGTTCTCAGCGTCCTTATACGTTTCCTGGGGATAATGCCACGAGATCCACGGGAACTGTTCTTCATTATAAGTTGAATTCGGCCACTGTGCGCCTTTGAAATAAAAACGATCTTTTACCGCCTGATCCGAACCCACATAATCAGCTATGATCCAGGGCTTATCCCCGTTTCCGTAAAACCATATCGAATCATACGTATCCCGACGGTAAAAAGCATTGTATATATTCTCCGTCATCAGTGAGGAATTCGTATTCGTCATGAACATTGCCCGCGGGACATCGTATCCCATCTGCGCATATTCTAGCAATACGTCCAGAACAGTTTTCGCCGCCGCCTGATAATAATCATTGTTGGTACAATCAAAGCAGATAAAATCCAGTCCCGCATTTATAAACAACTCGACATGTTTACGCACGACCCATTCATCCTCTACCTGATAATACCCGTACATCGGTTCGCCCCAGTACGTGAAAGTCGGCGCAAGCCCTACTTCATCGCCCGTAAGCGTTGTCTCCACATTTCCGTCTGCTATATACGAATCCACATTGGTCGTAACGGATGCCTGGCTCAGCCACAGGAAATAAAAAATTCCTACCACGTTCCCGTTGTAACCATCCACTTCACCAAAACTTCTTCCGTAGTCATCCGTTGCAGTTGTCCGGAGAAACCCTGTCGAATAGTCATCCGACTCCGCAAGTGTTCCGGATAACGATGTCTTCCGCGCCGTGCCGCCATTGCAGGCGGCAACGGTGAAAAGAATTAGAATACCCAGGACCAAAGACAAAATCTTTTTCACTTCAGTACCTCAGCTTACAGAAGAATACGGCGAATTGACCAGATTGTTTGTCGCGGACGCTGCCTGCGTATAATCTGTATAAATAAAGTTGTTTTCGGTTGCATAATTTGAGAATCCGGACTTGATAATATCAAACATATTTGCGCCTTGCTTTGACCAATCCGAATCACTGCCTCTGAAATATACAGACAACAATTCCGCCACTTTTTCCGTAACATACTCGCCGCTGCTTCCGATCGTGATCGTCGAAAGGCCTGTGGCTTTTCCGAAAATACGGTAAGGGTTGTTGGAACAGTCTCCTTCCACACTGACCAGTCCCGTATAGTCGATGCTTTCAGGAATGCTGACATTTTTGACCAGCTGTCTCATATTGATAGGCGCATAATTGGATGCCTCATAACTTGCATAAATAGCCGCCTGCCCATCAGGAGAGAAAAGGTAACGCAGAAAATCCACAGCGATCTCATCTACAGACTGCTCCCCCGTACTCAAAACGCCAAAGTTTTCATTCGGGCCGCCGTTCGGACGCACATTGTCCGCAACCCCTTTCAGATCGGAACTGATTGCCGGCAACATGAACCAGCCAATTTCCGACGCGATCTGTTCGGCTGTCGGATAAACGGTTGCACCGCTGGAATTTGTCGTCTTGAACGCATCACGGTACGTACGGATATAAGAAAGATCTTCTACATAGAAGAGCTTCATGTCCGAATACGTTCCGCCCTTATCTTCATACGTGATGATCGTTTCATTAAAGCGATTGAACACGTCGTTGTAACCGGCTTCATTGTCGCAATACGAGAACAGCTGGTACAAATTTTCCATCAGCTCTTCGTATCTTTCCGACAACGGATTGTATCCGGTCTGATTGAAATATGTATCTACGACACGGTTCATGTTGTACGTATAAGAATTAGGCAAATCCAAAGAAGCATTATTCGGATCATATTGCCAAACCGAATCCACCGATGAAATATAACTGTAATCACCTTCCTGTGAGTGAACTTCTTCCAGATAATCCCTGAAATACTGATCAAGATAGGTGTCGATAATGGCAGAACCTATTGTAAAACTGTCCGTTCCGAAGGATTGCAGACTGGTCGAAACTCCAAAAGGATTCGTAAAATTCTTGTCTGAATTTTTAGCCGTTTCCAACGCATTCAGCAGCCATTCCCATGTGATCTTGGAATTATCGATCGTTCCGTCTTCGGATACGATAGGATCATCCCCCAACACATCCAGAACCGCAGCTTTGCTGTAATAAACCGTGGTATAATTGCTTGAATAAGAAAGCCCCGGTATAATTGTGGATGCACCAGTCTGCCGCGCACGATAAGCATCACTTTCCAACGCATCCGCCCATGCCGTATTTCCCTCAATATAGGGATTCGGTTCTTCCAGATATCCCGAAAGATCCAGGATCTTGCCCGAACTGTAGTATTCGGGAGCAACCGACGTGTTTGCTATCGTAGGATTCGTTACCCCATTTGCCAAGAGATTGCGTACTGTCTGCGTATAAGCACTGGGATCCGTATTGTTGCGGATAATTACCGTTATATCGTTTCCTTTTTCATATTGCAGATCCGAATACGCATTGGCTACCTGCTGCAAGGCGGATTGCTCTACAATATTGACAGTCGTATAAAAGTCAATCGTTGCCGTTACAGAGGTGTTTGTGTCCCCCCCGTCTCCGCCATTTCCTCCTACATTATCTCCATCATCATTTCCGCCCGTTCCTGTACCCGTCGAACAGCCAATCACACTGACCCCGACTGCCAACGCAAGCAACAACGCAGTCAACAGTTTTGCAAACTTTTTCATGGTAAAACCTCCTTTTTATAATTTCAGCCCGCTGGCAAAATCGCCGCTGACAAAAAATTTGATACTGATTATTGTTGTGATTATTAGCGGTATGCCCGCAACCAGATACATTGCATATTTAATTCCCTGCGCATAATTATCTACGATTGAACGCAAGTACGGCATCAGGACTCCCGAAGACAAATCATTCTGATACAACAAAAGCGGCCACAGATAATCGTTATACATTGCCGCAAAAATGGATATCCCCTGTATCATCATGATCGGCACCGACAGCGGCAAACATATATAGAAAAATATCTGCGGAACGCAGGCTCCGTCCAACTGAGCTGCTTCATACAAAGATGCAGGTTGCTGCCGCATAAATACCCGCAAAAGAAATATGCTTGCGATTTGATTTCCTGCTATGTAAGGCAAAATCAAGCCGAACCAGTTATTTTCTAATCCCAGCCAACGCACAACCACGATGTATGTAGGCGACAAGAGGATCACGCTCGGAACCATCATCGGCAAAAAAATTAAGAAAAACAAAAACTTTTTTCCGCCGAATTTATACCGCTCGAACAGAAAAGCGATAAAGCAGCTCATTAAAAGCGTTACTACCGTCGAAATCAGGTCGATCGCCACCGTATTGAACATGGGCAGAGAAAGAACTGAAAAAGCCTCACTGTAATTGGTAAAGAACCATCCGGATTTCGGCAAAGTCCAGATCGGATATGCCATGATATCCTGCGAACTTTTTACCGACATCACCATCGTTATCAAAAGCGGCATCAACGTCAGTATCAGGATAATTAGGATAAAGACAATAAGTACTGTCTGCGCAACAGGACCTTCGATCCCGCGTTTGCGAATCCTGATGCCCAAGGAATTTTTTCTTGCCTTTTCCATTTCAACTCTCCTCCCCTTGTTTCATCTGGATTTTGAAATTGAGCACTGTACATACACTTAAAAAAGCAAATATAAACAGGCCCATCACACTTGCAACTCCGTAATTTGCATTGATGATCTCGCGGTAAACCAGCAATGCGGTCGTCTTTATCTGTCCGTTTACCCCGTATAATACATAAATGCTTGTGTAATTCTGTACCGATGCAATAAAAGAAGTGATGATTATGTACTTGATCTGCGGAAGGATCAACGGAACATCCATCGCTACCATCCTGCGCCACCAGCCGCAACCGTCCAGTTTCGCCGCTTCAAATACCGATGAATTGATTCCGGAAACCGCTCCGTAAAAAATCAGATACGACCCTACCCAAGGGAATCCGAAAGCGATCAACGAACCGATCGCCGTTGCGTTTGAAGCACTGTTGATCCAGTTTTTTACAAATCCGGGTACAAATATCCCCACAAATGCGTTGATAAGACTATTGTTAGTCGCTCCGAATACACCCTCACTCCATACAAGTGTTGTCGCAACCCCGGGCAGTATTCCGGGAAGAAACAATAAGATACGCACACCCAAAGAAAATCTTTTGTATTTTACCGCAAATATCGCTTCCGCAACGATCAACGGAGGAATCACCGCTTTCAGCAGGTCTGCGACCAAAAATACTAACATTGTAAGCGATGCCTGCCAGAATTGGGTATTCAAGGCAACCGATACAAAATTCTCAACCCCGACAAAAACCAATCTCACGCCGGGTACATATTCGAAAAAGGATAATCCAAAACCTAAAACGATAGGTATGTAGTAGAAAACCACCAACAGGATAAACGGTATAACAAGCGACAAATAAATAAATTTACTGCGGATAAGTTCGCGAACAAACGCTCTTGCTTTGTCGCGCATATTTTCGCGCATTTTTGTATTGAGCGATAGTGCAAAAAAGACCCCTGCCAACAATGAAACCGCTGCCACAGGTATAAATACATAAAGCAAGGTCGAATAGATTTCTTTTGTTCTTGCCAAATCGCTTGAATAATACGTTATAATCGGGTTGTTTACATCCGACACATCGTACAGAACAAAACTTTCATCCGTCCACATGATCAGATTCTGTGAATCGGCGGCCCGCATCGTCAGCGTAACAGCACGCTCTTCCGAACTGATCATGGCAACCCCGCCGTTATTAATTTTACCTACAAAATTTTCCCCCGTCGAAAATACGTATTCCGAACTTAACGTAACCGAAAGTTTATATTTTTCCGGTGATCCGGTACCGTCTTTTGATAAAATAAACAAATTGCTTTGCGCCGTGATCATCGAAAGACTATCTTGAAAATAGGACAACGCCACTACTGTTTCATTCACATCCTGCAGCGTCGAAACCTTTCCTTCCGCCGAATAGCAGTACACTGTACTGCGCATCGAATAATAAAGATTGCCTTCGGCATCCAGCGCCATGCCTCCCAAAGTATTGGAGGTAGCGGCAATGCGGTCGATTCCCTCACCATCCGTACGAACCCGATAAATTCTGTTTATCTGTGATATATCATTAAAGACTCCGCGCAAATAAAAATATTCTCCGCTTTCCGATACCAATACTTGCGTATTCTTTACATTCCCATTTGTATTGAAAGATACACCCAATGAATAAATGCAGCAACTGTCGGCAAAAGAATTCTCTCCTTCATACCCCGCCGCATCCTGTTGCGTAAAAGTGATCGCATTTCCATTCGCAAATACTGCATATACGTTATCTTCGAACAGCGTCAGCTCATATACCGGACTGGTATAAACACTCCCGATGTCCCAAAGAATATTGCCTTCAAGGTCGATCGCAAATATTTTTCCTTCCTGTGTACCCAGAATACGAATACTTTCGTTGTCCGTATACATTTTCGTTACATTATAACTACTTATGTCAATACCTAGATCCATATCCTTTTGCGCTACTGTCGCCGATACGATACTCATGACAACCGAAACCGCAAACAGAACTACCATACCAATCAGCCCGAACAGAAACCATTTTTTTATTTTCATGATTGCTCCTTATTTTCTTAAGGCAGTTAACAAGCTTTTGTTTTTTGCCAGCAAAAAACAAAAGCAGGCCTGCTTTTCAAAATTTATCTTCATACAGAACTTTCTCGTTTGATAAATTTCGAAATGATCACTTCATTGTTGCACTCTTTACCTAAAATAAAAGTAATATATCTTTGTATTTCTGTTTTTATAGAAGAATCAATCGTACTCAACGGCGGCACACAAAATTTTCCCATTTGCGTATTGTCGAAACCAATAATCGACACATCTTTACCGATTTGTAATCCCCTATCTTTCAGTTCCTGCATTGCCCCGAACGCCATCATATCTGTCAAAAAGAAAATAGCATCCGGTCGTTCCTGTTTATATATTTCCTTTACCGCTATCCTTCCTGTATCCATAGCATTTGTTCGGGGATAATCGCCCCAAATTATACTGTCTTCTTTGTTTTCCAGCCCATACCGATCCAGCAAAGCACGAAAACAAATTAGTCGACTGTCATTTAAAAAATTTTTTCCCGCTCCGCATACAAATTTAATTTTTTTCAACCCCTTCAGCTGGAAAGATCGGAATGCTTCATCCATCGCTTCCATATAATTAATACGAATCGGAACAGGATCTTCTCCTATGCCCGGGTGAATTATTTTAATATTTGCTGAATTTATCTTCTTTAAATATTCCTCGTTGATCGGAAAAAAACCTAAATTTATGATTACTGATACTCTGTTTTCCAACATCATATCATACGTTTTAAAGAGGTTGTTATTGTTAATCCGGCAAATCGATACGATATAATCATGCTTCTCTAAAAATTGAGTCAAATGATTAAATATTTCAAGATAGTAATAGTTAGTCATATCCGGTACCAGCACGACAACAAAATTACTATTTTTATTCCGGCTGAGATTGCCGGCTATCTTATTGCGTGTATATCCCAGAGCATCCACAACCCCCAGGACCCGTTGTCTGGTAGCCTCCGCCACTAATTTGTCCCCTTGCAAAACTCTCGTAACTGTCCGCAAAGATACTCCCGCTTTTTCAGCTATTACTTTTCTGCTTACTGCCGTGTTTTCCATTTACTTTTGCCCTTCCAAATTAACACCATTCATTTTATGCCCCCAGGGGCATTATAACATAAAAAAATTTTTTGTCAATACTTTGATAGAAAAATTTATGCAGTTTTTTTCCTTTAAACAAATCGAAAACACAAAAATAAACAAAAATTTATATTTTTAATTATATATTTTATAAACTTAATATTTAATAAAATTACATCAAATCCATACTCTAAAACCGAGGATGCTTTAAAACAGGCGAATTCGTATTGTTCGGACGCTTCATGGAAAGGGCATTCTGAAAATCATTTAAAAAAATACCCAACCCAAACCTTTTTTACGGGTTCCGTTGGGTACCACTTGTGCAAAATCGATAAAATAGATTTTTTAGGGATTTTTTAGTGAGTATATGAATCCGCGGATTATAACCATCTGTATTTCATTTTTTACTGATAAAAACTTTTTACAACTTTCGTCTCCTACATACTAAATCGTAAAATTGACACCTTTGTGTTTTTACAGTATAATATGTTTGAAACACATAGGAGTTCATACCCTATGCGCACATCTCAACTTTTAATTTTAGGTAACGGATTTGACTTACATTGTGGGTTACAGTCTTCTTACAAAGATTTCTTTCAAAGTACAATCCTGGATACTATCGGCAAACAATTCGCTTTACATCGAATGAAAGCAGGAGTATCAGGTTTTTGGGAAGCTTTTTTACTTGAATACTATAAAATATACAGAAATGATAATTATAACTGGTGTGATATTGAAACAATCATCAAAAATACCCTATTAACTATTTCTGGCCATAATAAAGGCTTTCATTTAAAAAAATTCTGCGCTTTCGTAATCCACCTGAACATCTGTAAAGGAGCTTATTCTTCGTCATTTTCTTCATAGCAATAGAAATTGATCCCCACATAAAAATCTCTCTGTCGTCAATATTAAGTTTAAAATTATTCGATTCGTATATATTTTGTATTACGAGTATTTCCGATGCGGATAATACGTTTTTGTTCCACTAACTTTGCAAGAATGCGCACTGCCGTTGCATAAGAAACCCCAAGCTTCTCCTCTACTTCTGCACGCGTGAGCTGTTTGTTGCCATCGAACAATTTTAATACGGAATCATATTGATCATAATCATCCGCAACTTTTTCCGCAATTACTTTCATATTCGGCAGTGTAATTTTAAAAGCATTGCCTGATACTTCGATAAACGGCTTATCTGTCCCCCCCTTGTACGAGCGCATGATTTTGGAAATGCCCGTGCCATATGCCTCTATCAACCGCAACCGATAAAAAACATTCGCCAATTTTTTATTGCGCGGCATGGAAACTCCCAGCATTATATCGTCATACTCGATCCCTTTGGGGAGTCCGCCAATCGAAACAAATTCTATTCTGTCATCAAATATATTAATCAACGTACTACCGGTCAAAGCGTATTCGCGATGAACAAGACTATTCATCAATGCTTCACGAAGTGCCTCCACAGGATAATCCCGCTCGTCTATACGGTCAAGCCCCTGAAATGTCGATTGCGTACGATTATAACGATCAATAAACGCATAACAATCCGCCATTTGTTTGAGTAAAGAACCTGTAAACTCATGGCGGTCTTTAAATATTTCTTTTTCAATGCCGGCGAAAACAGCCACCTTGACCGTGTGCTCACATTCATCTGACAACAGCAATGCCAAATTTGTATATAATCCGTCCCGGTTAATCAGTCCAAGTGTTTTTTGTTGAACAGTTCCGAATTCTACTCCTTTATCTTCAAAAAACTTTTTCGACTCATCAAACGTCAAATTCTGATTCAAAGAACGGATATCCTCGTATCTCTCTCCGTCAGTATCGCGTATCATCTTTAAAATCATCGACTCTGTTGCCGGTATGGAAGCACTTCCGACACGAATATACACTCCTTCCGGTCGAATACCTTTTCCCGCAATATAATAAGGGCAAGCAGAGCCCTTTCCCACTTCTATCTCTATCACCGATTTTCCGTCCATTATAACCGCGG
This sequence comes from uncultured Eubacteriales bacterium, assembly GCA_958405585.1. Classification (GTDB taxonomy): domain Bacteria; phylum Bacillota; class Clostridia; order Christensenellales; family Borkfalkiaceae; genus Borkfalkia. The sequence continues at coordinate 6,159 of CATYEP010000020.1, read as the reverse complement.
AACACTGAATGAACCCCATGACGTCAGGACGTACTGTATTACGGATATGGTTTGTGCAAGCCAAAATGACCGTATCCGTTTCGGGAACTCCGCATACCTTTCCGCCATCTTCGATTCCTATATATATTTTCCCTCCGTCTGTATTGGCAAACGCGACTACTTCTTTGTTCAGATCAGGCGTGAATTCTCGTTTTAATTCGATAAATTTATTTTCTTGCATATTGTTGCCTCTTTAACACATCTTTATTTTAATTTGTTTTAATTTGTTTTAATTTATTTTAATTCATTTCAATTCTTTTTAATTCATTTCAAATCATCTTTATTATATTTGATTCAAAACAAATTGTCAATACTTTTTTTAATAAGCACAAAATGTCTCCGTTTTTTGCTTTTTTCGGTTCGACTATCGTAGCATAGCGCCTCGCAAAAGTCAACGGGCGGATAAATTGCAGCTTAAAACATACCTCCTTACCATCAGCCGGACAGGTTCTCCTGCCCGGCCTTTTTCTTGCAATCTTTCAATGCTCAAAACGCAGCAATTTATCCTTTGCCTCGTTGACTTTCGCATCCCGTATTTGTACTTTTCGGTTCCCTACCGGCCTATGCTCCTTCGTCTCCGCCGAAAAAAGGCAAAAACAAAATTCGGAGGTTCCAAATGAAGAAAATTATTTACTCCGTTTCCAGATTCAATAAATTCGGAAACAACAAATTGACCGGTATCGGTTTTATCACCGACAAAGATCTCATCATCGCCTGCGTCAGTCAAAAAGGAAACGCATATATCCGCGTGTTTGACGACTGCGTCAAAAACTGCCATTCCATCCCCAACCGCGACGGCGAATACAAAGGCGCACATTACGAGATCCGCGAAGCTAATGAAGGAACTGAACATCTATCGCCCCTATATCAAGGGATATGCCGAAAAAGACAGAGTATGCTTCTTTGAAGGCTTTGGCGGATACTGGGTTGACCAGGAAAACGAGCTGTATGCAAAGATGAAAGAAATCGAAAAAGAACACAAATGCAAAGTATATGCCATAACACACGAACATACCGAGTTCGGAGAGCTTTACGACTTTCTCATCGTGACCGATTATCCCGACCATATCGTCGCGTTCAGGCGCGGCGATTTTTATGAGATACTCGGCAGCAACGCCGAACTGTTTGCAAAGGAGTTTTCCCTCACGCTCACGGGGCGCGATTGCGGGCTTTCGGAACGTGTACCTATGGTCGGTTTTCCCCTTCAGGCCGCAGACACCTATCTTGCCAAAGCCTTGGGAAAGGGGTATAAAATTGCCGTCATCGACACGTCGAACGATGTTAAACTTCTTGAAAAAGAAGAATCCACGCCAGACCCGTCAGAAAAACACCCGATCGACGAGCAAACCTACGTCGACGATGACGGCGTAATGCACTATGCCGAATACGAGGCTCTCCCCTACGATCCCACAGCGTTCGACGTGGAAGCGCTCTGCAAAATAGACGAACTGTTCGGAAATGAAATTGAAATGAGGTAAACGCCATGACAGAAAAAGACATCAGACCTATCCCCCAATCCATTCTCAAAGAGATCTATAAACGGGACTTGAAGATAGACCCGTGGCAGACAAGCATCGTTCGCTATTATGCGTACCTTGCGATATGGAAAAAAGAGCTCGTCAAAGTGACCGTCGCCGTTTCGACCGTTCAAAACAAACACTGGGCTTATAAACAGGTCGCCGTGCACGGCATCCATACCCCCATTTGCTTCGTACGGGATATGGAATATAACTATTTCGGATTCGGATACCGCGTCGGTTGGTACGCCGAAGAATTGCAGGCACAGCAGAAACCTTTTGAAGACGGAAGATGGCACACCGCCGACAAAAAATATTATGACCCTTACGCCGAACTTATCAACCGCAGCGTGATCGCAAAACTTCCCGAATACAAATACAGCGCCTATCAGCACTACAGAGGCAGAGATATCATCTCTTATCTTCGCATCTATGAAAAATACCCGCAGACAGAATACCTGCTCAAACTCGGTTTAGGCGCTTATGCCGAAAACCTTTCCCTGCTCAAAAAGATCGCAAAAGACAAAGTTTTCTGCAAATGGTTTATCCGGCACAGAAACGAGCTTGCCCTTCCCTGGGGCAATGCCTACAACGTCACCACGATAACGCAGGCCTATAAGACGGGGCTCCCGTTAAAAGACGTAGCGCATTATCTTTTCCGCAAAAAGCAATTTGAAAGAGAGGCGAGGGCTCTGCCCATCCGTGAATTGTTCAAAGGCTGGGAACTCAAAAAATATTTCGACTACGTGGAAAAGCAAAACATCTCGGATCGGCTGTATCTGGATTATCTGAATGCCTGCAAACATCTGAACGTAGATATGACCTTAAAACAAAACCTGTTTTCCAAAGACTTTCAAAGATGGCACGATATCCGCATCGCACAATATGCCGAGCAAAAAGCCATAGAACAGGCCAACAAAGATCTGGAACTTACCAAAAAACTTGCAGACGTGGCACAAAAATATATGCCGTTGCAGCACAACAAACGGAGTGCCTATATCTGCGTGATCGCGCAGTCGCCCGCCGATCTGATACACGAAGGCGAAACCTTGCATCACTGCGTCGGACGGATGTGTTACGATCTTCGTATGGCAAACGAAGAATCGCTAATCTTCTTTATCCGTACCAAAGCACAGCCCGAAAAACCCTTTGTAACGCTGGAATATTCTCTGAAAACGCACAAAGTGTTGCAATGTTATGGCATACGCAACTCCAAGCCAAACGATGAAACCCTGCACTACGTCAACAAGATCTGGCTGCCGTATGCAAACAAGACACTCAAACAAATCGCCGCTTAAAGGAGGTAAATCATGGCAAATTACTTTCGTATCACTGCATATAGTCCTGCCGAGGACATCGGAATGATCGTCGATTCCAACGGTAAATTTGAAAAGGTATGGCAATTCAGTTCCAGCCTCGTCAAAAAAGGCTTTGACATTCTGGAAGTCAGCAAAAGCGAAAACTTTACGGACGGCAACATCCCCCGCACGCAAGAGAGCGACAAGATCCTGCTCCGCGCCTGTCAAAAAGGAGAACCCATCCGAAACGGCTCACGCATTGAAGTCTGCGGCAAATTTTACGAAGTGTAAACAACGGCTACGGCTCGCTGCATCTGCAGCGAGCCGTATTTTTTTATCAGGAGAAAACAATGACACTTTTTTCTTTTTCGACTTTACTTTCGATAAATCAACTCCGCAGGCACTAATGCAAATTTCCCGACCGGAACGAAAAGAACGTCCGACCAAAACAGACAATCTGTGTCCATATCGTATTCCGACCATCGACGAAATCGTAAAAGATATTGAATCAGCATCCTATCGCACCGATAAGCAGAAATTTGTATCCGATCTGTTTGAATGCGGCGCGATCGCCGTATCCAATATGGTCGATCTGAGCCAACGCAAAAAGCGCGAAGAACGGTATTTACAGATCATCCGCAACTACAAGCCTTCCGAACGATCAATGTTGACAAAAATCTTTGCAAAAATCTATGCCTTGCTCGCTTCCGTTGTCTATGACAACGGAAAATTCAATGACAATCTCGGAGAATTGTTTATGCGCTGTAACCTCGGCAATAAAAACACGGGGCAATTCTTTACCCCCTACCACATTTCAGAGTTTATGGCTTGCGCAACGCTGGAAGAATCTCTCATCAAAGAAAAAGCAGAGAAAGACGACATTCTTACCATTTCCGATCCCTGTTGCGGAGGGGGCGGTTTGCTGATAGCTGCTTTAGACGTCCTCAAAAGTCTCGGCGTCAACTATGCCCGAAATTGTTTTATTGACTGCGGAGACATCGACATCCGCTGCATACATATGACTTATCTCCAGCTTTCTCTTGCCGGCGTACCAGCCATTGTAAAACATCAGAATGCGTTAACACGAGAATTTTGGGGCGTTTGGTACACGCCTGCTTATTTATTCCAATACCCGAGATTTACTAAATACGAATATTTTCATTAAATTAAGTCTAACTGAAGTATGCACGAAAAACCCACAAAATCTTCCTTATTTTATGCTAAAATTTGTACGGGAAAAATCCTGAACAGTACGGGTTTGTCTTAGGTGTGACGATGGGACGTGTGCTTGTTGTAACACAATTTTATGGATACTCTCTGATTAAGTGTTTAGAGCATAAAGGAAGCGTATGAGTGTTAAAACCCATACGCTTTCTTTTTATTTACTCAGTTTATGGCGCAGAACGGAAGCTATGTCCACCTTATAGACGATTTCTATTTCACGCTCCTTTCCGGCCGTGTCCGACGCTCCCCCTATTATGATTCTGTCTATCAGTTCATAGCACATCTCGCGCGTAAGTTCGGGCGCATCAAAATATTTCTTAATATTTCGAATAAACTCATCGGCACTCTGTATTGTATTTGCCGTTTCGGTAAGTTTTACTTCCAGTTCCGCGATTTCGGTCTCAAGTTTCTTCTGCTCTTCCGAGTATTTTTGTATAAATCCCAGGCAGATATCTTCGGGCATTTTGCCTTTTACCCTGTCTTCGTATGCTACCTGTATCAGGCGTGTTATCTCCTCCGCTCGTTTATGCTTTACTTGCAATTCCTTTTTAGCAGACTTTATTGTCTTATCCGCAAGCTCGGCATTATGACGTATATATTCTTCACGGATCGCCTCCTCGTCGAGAACGATCCGTCTCGCCATTTCCCGTACATCTTCGAGCACAATCTCTTCCAAAATACTCGCCGCGATATAATGCGAAAAACAATATGACTTGCCGTACCGTAAATGAAAACCGCAATTGAAATGATAGAACCGTTTTCCCGTATTGCGGCTGACCGTCGTACAAAGTTTCATTTTATTCCCGCAATCGGCGCATATCAGAAATCCAGACAAAGGATGCGTAAATCCGATTTTTGTTTGTCTTCCTGTCGCAACCGACTTTTGACGTTCCTGAACCCTGTCCCAAAGTTCCTGTGAAATGATGGGCTCATGCGTATTGTAAACGACCGTCCACTCTTTTTCGTCCTTTCTGAATCGCTTATGATTTTTATAGGAATAGGAAGTCCATCGCAATTGCGGCATATGCCCGATGTAGATGATCTTATTCAGCATTTCTCTTATTGTAACCGCTGTCCAGATACCTACCGCATTCGGTTTCGGTTTTTGCCCGGTTTGACTATAAGCATAAACAGCAGGAGACGGGATCCCTTCCTTGTTCAAGACTTCCGCTATCTTCATCGGGCTTATCCCTGAAGCGTACATTTCAAATATCCGTCTTACAATCGGCGCTGTCTCTTCATCAATGACGGGAGCGCGCTTCTTGTCCGTTCCCATTTTATATCCGTAAGATGCTTTCTTTGCGGTATAAATGCCTTCTTTCGCATTGGCTCTCTTCACGGCTCGTATCTTCTTGCTCGTGTTTGCGGCGTGCCATTCATTAAACACGTTCATGATCGGCATCATTTCCATTGCTCCGCTGTCGCGGTTTTCGGTGTCAACATTGTCTTGTATCGCTATGAACCTTATCCCGAACGCAGGGAAGACATAATCGACATATTGTCCGACTTCGATATAATTTCTCCCGAATCTAGAAAGGTCTTTTACGATTATCGTATTGATGACCCCAGTCTTAGCATCATCCAAAAGCCTCTGCACTTCCGGTCTGTCGAACGTCGTACCCGATACGCCGTCGTCGATGTATTCGTCGTGAATCTCAAAGCCTTTGTCTTCCGCATACTTTCTGAGGATCGTACGCTGATTATCGATGGACACCGATTCTCCCTGACGTTCGTCTTCCTGCGAAAGCCTGAGATATAATCCCGCTATGTAATTCTTCTGTTTCATACTTTTACCTCACTGCTTTGTTGACTTGATTTACGGCAAGAGTTTCCATGGTTTTTTCGAAATCCTTACTGCCTTTGAAATATCTGCGGACGAAATAAGCCTTTCCGCCCACAGTTTTCCGATTGCTGATCGACGGGGAAAAGAAATAACAATTATTTTCGTAATCCTCGCCGTTATAGAATAATTTCTTTATTGTTTCCATTTTCGTATTTCTCCTTTTTTTGATTTTTCGTCTTTCGGCGGAGACCAAACAAACGGAAACGCATAGTCTTTCCCTTATCTGTTTTATCTGCTT
>CATYEP010000019.1 GCA_958405585.1 uncultured Eubacteriales bacterium | reverse complement strand
CAATTTTGCCCCCAAACGGCTATTTCCGTTCGAGACAAATTAGAGTTTCAACATGTTTGGTCTGCGGGAACATATCAAAAGGCTGTACCGACAGCAATTTATAATACCCGTCGCAACCGTCCTTCGTATATCCCGAATATTTTTTCAGCTCGTTTCCTTCTTCCCTCAATGCGCCCGTTAAAATACCGACATCCCGCGCCATCGTCGCAGGATTGCATGAGATCATCGCCACATTCGGGATCCCCGACGCCAGTATCGCTTTCAGCGTATCCCGATCCACCCCTTTCCGCGGCGGATCGACTACAAGCATCGTTTCCGATATCTGCTGCCCTGCCAAAAGTTTCGGAAGCTCCTCCTCCACTTTTCCGCATATATTAAAGAGTTTTCCCTCAAGCTTGTTCGGTGCAATCAGTTCATCCGCGCATTCGACCGCTTCCTTTACCGCTTCGATCCCGTATGCACGATTTATTTGTTTCGCCAGCATCGCCGTCAAAAGCCCGCTTCCGCTGTATGCGTCCACCGCAGTCTTTGCCCCGCATTCCGCGGCAAAACGTACCGTCCGCTCATACAGCTTCCTGCATACGCTCCGATTTACCTGAATAAACGTATTCGGCCCCGCTTCGAACCGTATTCCGCATTCATGCGCACTGTATTTCCCCCGACCGTACAACAACCGCCAGTTATTTCCGAATACAGCGTTTCCTGTGCCCTTATTTACATTCTGCCACAACGAAAAGCTCTTGAACTTCTCTCCGAGCATCTGCACCAGCTTGTCCGACTCAGGTAACACGTCCGCTGCCGTAACCGCCGTGATCAGAAAATTCCCGTCTACATCCCGCACTACAATGTGCCGCAAATTTCCCTTGCCCGTCGTTTCGTCATATCCGCGGACACGGTATTTCTCCATAAACTCTGAAAAGATACGTATGATCTCCGCCGCCCAGTCCGGATGAATATAACACCTCTGCACCGGAACGATCCTGTGGCTGCGCTCAGCATAAAATCCGATCACATTCCTTCCGTTCTTATCTACGCCGACCGGAATTTGCAATTTGTTCCGATACTCAAACTGAGAATCACTCTTTACCGTCAAAGGGACATCCGCCTCGATCCCTGCAATTTTCCGCAAGGCATCCGACACCGTCTTTGTTTTTGTCTTTAACTGCGCTCCGTAACGCAAATGCTGCAACTGACATCCGCCGCACTTTGTAAATAAAGAACATTTCGGCCGCACCCGTTCATCCGCCGGCGTCAGGATCTCCAGCGCCTTTGCGTACCCGATTCTGTTCTTTACTTTCAATGCCCTGAACTTGACCTTCTCTCCCACCACGGTAAACGGTGCAAAAAACACCGTTTCACCCATATGTACGATTCCTTCTCCGTTGCTCCCGAGCGACTCCACCAGCCCGGTAAATTCCTGATTCTTGTTCGTGATTTCCGTTACGTCAGACATATTCTCTCTCCGCAGAATATAAAAACTTCAATGCCCTTCTCCGTTGTCCCTTTTCTCTTCCTTCTCTCCGTCGTTTTGCTTTTCGCTTTGCGCATCGTTTCTCTCAGCGCTTCCAAAAATTTCTTCTGCATCATCGCGCGGCGGCTGCTGCGGCGGTTGCCGTCTTGCGCTTGTCCGATCGATCTTCGATACATAAAAATCCACCAGCTTCTGACAGCGTTTAATCAGCCAATCGTAAAAAATAAAAAACACAGCTCCTACGATAGCAATCAACAACCAGATCCATGTGTTCATCCATGCAAACGGCAATTCGATCGCCAAAACCCCGTCAAAAAGCCACCAAGAAAGCTCCATGACACCAACAAACCATACCGTTTTCAACGCTCCGCTCAGCCATCGGTTCCAGCCGTGGCGGTGCTCCAAATAATTGACAAGCGGATGCAATCCGAAAAATGCCAGAAACGGTACAAATTTATAAAACTGCTGTATTCCGCCAAACAGCAGACTTAGCAGCGACGCAGCCGCGTACGCTAAAAATCCGCCCAAGCGCATATCTTTTGCAAGCGGCAACATCAAAGCGATCGAAGCAAACAAATACCCCGACGCAAATGCCGCCGGAATATTTAGTCCGATCGCCATGAAGACGGTCGCCAATGCACAGGATACTCCCGCCAAAGCGATTTGAAATGATTTTTTCCGCATAGTCTCGGACGCGCCCGATGCGCGCCGCGTCTCCCGCGATCGGGAAACCGTCCTTTATCTGCAACCGCAGCAAGCGTTCATGCAGCAGTTGAACAGCATATTGCACGCGCAGCACGTCGCACACTGTTCACAGAACCCGCCGCCCATCTGCTGCTGGCTTTCATCATACCCAGGCTGCGCATTGGGAGCACCCTGCCCCTGCGTATATCCGCCCTGCGTACGTGCCGTATCTGCCTGCTTTTTGTCGTAATCGATCTTTTCTTTCAGCTTATTGTATGCAGTACGGTACTTTTCATTGGATGAATCCATCTGGATCGCAATCTCAAGTTGCTTTTTGCTCTCATTCATCCAGTTCTTTTTATAAAATACGACGGACTGCAGATAATGCCATTCCGCAGGACGCTCATTGAACTCGTCCAGAACCGCCTGCGCTTCATTGATCTTTCCGTCTCGGATATACTGCTCCGCCTTCGCATACGAAGAACTCGCATCCCCAGCCGTACGCTGTTCGCGGCGCTCCGTCATGATCTCGTTGTAGGCAACATCGATCTTGTTCAGCATTTTCGCCGCTTCATTTCCCGCTTCCCCTTCCAGAAAACGTTCTTCCGAATATTTCTTTTTCAGCTCTTCATACCGCGCGGCAATCTCTTCGTCCGTTGCCGTTTCCGTTATGCCTAAAAGATCATAGCTCTGTTTACTCATCTTTTTTCCTTTGGCTTCCGCCCTATTTTAATTTGATTTTTTCCGGTTTCGTTTGGATCCCTTTGCACCCGCACATCACTCGCTTCGTCACGGCAGGCAATCCGCGCAGAATAATGTTGTCCGTCAGATCATGATTGAAATAAAACCGTATCTGCTTCAGATTTTCTGCATTCCCCGCGAAAATACTGCGGAATACAAAATTCACTTCCTCTCCATTTTTTTCCAGCAGCTGAACGCGCGATTCCGCCCCGTATGCCGCATAAAAAGGATTGTAATTCTTCTTTTTCCTGTCTTTGTCGTAATCGTCCAGCGCATCGATCAGATACACCCACTTTCCGATCCCATAAAACAGGTTGTGCGTAAATTCATTTTTATATTCATCCAGACAAAGATCCGAAAGATCCGCCAACATATTCGCCGATGCATCCGCCGCCATGTCCGCCGACGCACAATTCTTCCGTTCCAGCTCCTCTTGCCGCAACAAATACTTGCGTATGACCTGCGCCAGCTCTGCATGCATCTTCTCCGCTTTTTTGTATCCGCTCCGGAAAAAACTGCGGCTCAGCTTCCCTTTGTTCTCGTCCCGCATATCGTCCGTCAGTTTGTAATACGTCAGAAGCGTATTCAGACAAGCACACGCTCGCGTGATCTCGTCATCCTGCGTGATCGGACGCTTGGAAATCGGATGCAGAATACAATGCTTCTGTTCAATCTTTACGTCACAATTTTTGATGTTATGCAGGATCGCCGACAAAAACGTCACATCGTACGATAATCCCATCCGCGCCATCTGCCCGCAACTGCCGCCTATACTCTTGCATAACCCGCAATACAGCGCTTTGTACAGAACGCCGTCTTTCACATACATATACGGAATTTCCGGCTGAATGTATCCGAACACCCTGATCAGTCCCCCGAATAAAACCCGACTTTACGGTATACTTTGGATAACGTCCTGCGCGCAATACGGAATGCCGCTTCCGCGCCCTGCTTCATAACTCCGTTCAGATATGCCTTATCGGCCAACAGCCGCGATTTCTCTGCCTGGATCGGCGCCAGCGCATCCGCAACCGCCTCGCCTACCGCCATCTTGAAATCTCCGTATCCTTTGCCGACAAATTCTTTTTCACAGTCCGCGATGCTCTTGCCGGTAAACGCATGATAAATGGTCAGAAGATTGGACACTCCCGGCTTTTCTTCCGGCGCATAGCGTATCTCGCTGTCACTGTCCGTCACCGCACGCTTGAATTTTCGCATCACCGTGTCTTTGTCGTCGCTCATCGTCACAAACGCATTCACATTGTCATCCGACTTGCTCATCTTTTTGGACGGATCCGCAAGGCTCATCACCTTTGCGCCGCTGTCTTTGAGAATATATCCGTCGGGCACGATAAAGGTCTGTCCGTAACGATTATTGAATCGGATCGCAAGATCGCGCGTGAGTTCCAAATGCTGCTTCTGATCCGCCCCCACCGGCACAAGCGCCGCTTGATACAACAGAATATCCGACGCCATCAGCACAGGATAATCCATCAGCCCCATGTTCACGTTCTCCGCATGCTTCGCGCTCTTATCCTTGAACTGCGTCATGCGCGAAAGTTCGCCCGGATATGTGATCGTGTTCAGAACCCATGTAAGCTCACAGTGCGCAGGTACCTGCGACTGCACAAACAATACACACTTTTCCGGATCTATACCGCTCGCCAAAAACAAAGCCATGAGCTCTACCGTATTTTTCCGCAGTGCGGCCGCTTCCTGCGGCACCGTGATCGCATGCAGATCCGCTACCGCATAAATGCAGTTGTATTCATCCTGCAGTTTCGAAAAATTTCGGATCGCTCCTATATAATTTCCGATCGTTACCGATCCGCTCGGCTGTACCGCCGAAAATAAGCTCTTTTTAACTTGTTCTTCCATGGTTTCCCTCGCTGTATATTCCTATTCAGTATATCATACCCGCCCCGAAAATGCAAACAAGTTGCGCCTGTACCCTTTGAAAATCATCTTTTTTGTCCGTTTTTATCACACAATTTTCGAATTATACGGCTTTCCGCTCCGTTCGCCTTTTTTCGCCCCCTCCCCATATAATGCCGCTTTATGCCGCCTATATCTTTTTCACTGTCCCCTTTCAAACCTTTCATTCTCTTCTCACTTTTCCTACAGCTGTTGACTTTTCTATCGGAAAGAGTATAATATATTTAATTATGAAAAAGGGTTGGGGGAAAATTACATGAAATATCGCAGATTTTTCATTTTTATCGTCGAATTGTTTGCCGTATGCAGTGCTGTTCTGTTTATTCCCGTCATAACTGTCCGTGCTGTCTACCCAACACAGTCCGCATCTTTTCACGCTAACCTGTTCAGCGGTTTATCCTTAAAATCCGTTACTGACGGCGATATTTCTTTCTTTTGTTATGCCGACCAAAGCTCTGTCATTTTACTGATTTTACTTGTCTGTATCGGAACAATTTTGCTTTCTTTCAAAAAAAGCCTGTGGGCAGGTATACTATTCTATATTGTTGCACTTATTTTATTGGCAGACGGCAACAACATCGAAATTACCGTTATTGTTTCCCCCGCTTTGCAAAATCAAGGCCATACTGAGTACCAAGGGTTCAGCCCCTTTGCCCTTTTTGATCTGTTGATATTCACAGCAATACCCGTTGTCCAATTTCTGTTTTTCAAAAAGAAATATATTTTAAATACAGACACAGATTTCGCAACAAATACTGAAAAAAATTTACTGCAAAAATCAAATGAACCTTAAACAAACCATCTAGTGTAAAAGGAGCGCCTCTCAAAAATTTGTGAGGCGCTCCTTTTTCGAATTAAATAACCACAGATCCGCTGCACAAAAATGCGCAGCGGATCATTGACAAATTTCTATGATTTTACGATATCTGTCCTGCCGTTTCTTTCTTTTTTCCGAACTTCTGAAAAGTTTCTGCCCGAACGGTATCATAAACCAATTGAGCTGTTTCGCCAGCATTCCCACAAAGACCGCCGCCGCGACCGTTCCTTCCCGGACTCCCTGCAAACCATGCAAAAATATCAGAGAAAGCGTTGCCGCGATCACCACCAGCGAGACGTCTACCATAATTTTCACATATCCGAATTTGACAGGAATCAGCTGACACAGCGCCAAAGCCATCCCTTCCCCCGGCAGCGTAACAACTTACGCCGAATGCCACAAATACGATCCCCGCAATACAGACGAGCCATTGCTGCCAATACGTACGTACAACGACCCACCCAAGCAGTTCCATCGCCACGTCTGTCATAAACCCGAATACGATACAGACAGGAATCTGCAATAACTGTATCAACTTGAACCGCTTGCGCAGCAGTGCGATCTGCAGCAATACGATCAACGTATTGACTATGATCGTTGTCGTGCCTACCGTCAGTCCCGTGATCAGATTCAGAACATACGGTATGCTCGAAATCGGTGAAGTACCTAGTGCCGCTTTGATCGACAATACGACACCCACTGCCATAATACACAATCCGACGATCAGGAACAGACACCGCTTGATATACTCCGCAACCGTTTTTTTACTGCGTGCCTCTTCTTCCTCTTTGCTCTTTTCTTCCATGATTTATTTCTACTCCTCCGTCTTTGAAAGATTCTTGTAAACCTCCGTCAGCATCCCGCTCATTTTCTCCCTTTCTTCCGCTCCGATACCTTCCAAAGCCGTTTTTTCCGCATTTGCAAATATGTCTTCCACTTCCAAAGCCGCCCTCCTTCCCTTTTCGGTCAGATATACATACAGCGACCTTCGGTTCGTTCCCAATCTTCTCCTCTCTACCAACCCCGACGCTTCCATTCTGTTCAGTATGCTCCCGACCGTGGCCGGCTCAATTTCACAATGCTTTGCGATCCTGTATTGTTCCGCCCCTTCCTGTGCCAGTAAATATTCCAGTATCTTCGGTTGACCCGCCGTCAGCCCCAACTTCTGCGCTTCGTTCATGACCCTCTTATTCATCATCGCATATGCCTTCATCAGCTGCTGGTGAAATAATCCCATAATGTTTTCACACCTTAACAATAAGTATTCTTATAATAAGTATTATTATAATTTTCGGAATCAAAATTGTCAAGCACTCAAACCCGCCCGATGAAAATATTCCGGAAAAAAATCAGGTTTTACGTCATAGCGGCGCGCCTCGCAAAATTTTTGAGCTGCGCCGCGTTTTTTTCAATAAAACGTGTTTATTTTCCCGACCGGCCACGTTTATTCTTCCCGTTAAACCGTCTTTTCCCCTGACAAACGGCAGCACCCGACGCAATATTTTGCGTCGGGTGCTGCCGTTCTGTCCCTTACGGGAGATATTTCATTTTTCAGACTGATCCGAATGATCCGATTCGTCCCCTGCTTTGTTTTCAACAGAAATCTGATCGGTTCCGGCCGCGGTTTGTTCCTCCGACTTCGTCACTGCCTGCTCAGCGGCATTTTTATCCGCAGTTTCGGAAGGTTTCTGAAAACTCTGTGCCAAACCGACAATGCAGAAAAGTATTCCTGCAAACGGAGCGATCAAAGCTAAAGCATAAATAAACTCCACTGCTCCTCCCCCTGCCGCAACCATCATAATTCCGATAGAACAGCTAAATAATATCAGCGCTATTCCGAACAAAATCAAAGCAAAATTTTTATTCTGCATCGAGGACCCCTCCTGTTATTTTTTGTCTACGAACCTCAAGACTTCCGCATACAGCTTGTCTTTATCCGCAACCGTCGTAAAGCGGACGGACTTATCGCGCAATTTGGAAAGGCTCGCAGGCACTTTCATTGCCGTAGCAATATTCAGATGTTTGATCGCCTTGAACGAATCCTTGATGTCGTTCCCCGTGATCGCATACATGACGTCCTGCGGGAATTTATACGGGCTCGCCGTGGAAACGATGACCATCGGCGCTCCGTCCTTTTCATGCTGTGCTATATAGTTGCCCGCGGCATACATCGCGCACGCCGTGTGCGTATCCATCGGATACTGGTATTCTTCGAAAAATTCGTAGATAGTTTCCACCGTCTCGTCTTCGCCACAGGAATCCGCCCACAAAAGTTCCTGCAACTGTTCCAGCTCCTCGTCGTAGAGATTGTAAACCCCTTCTTTCGCAAGCTTGTCCATACGCAACTGTACACGCACCGCATTGCGGTCTGCAAGTTCGAATAAAAGACGCTCCAAATTGCTGGAAATCAGAATATCCATGCTCGGCGACATCGTCTTATAAAACTCGCGGCGCTTGTCGTACACACCCGTACGGATGAAATCGGTCAGGATATTGTTTTTATTGGACGCGCAGATGAGTTTTCCGACCGGAAGCCCCATTCTCTTTGCATAATATGCCGCAAGAATATTCCCGAAATTCCCCGTCGGAACCGCAAAATTCACGGGCGATCCCATGTCGATCTGTCCAGACGAAACAAGATCGAGATACGCCGAAAAATAATACGCGATCTGCGGCGCAAGCCTGCCGAAATTGATCGAGTTCGCCGACGAGAGAATGACTCCCTTGTTTTTCAGTTCTTCCTGGCATGCTTCGCTCGTAAAGATCGTCTTGACCGCCGACTGGCATACGTCAAAGTTGCTCCGAACCGCGACGACGTTCACATTGTTCCCTTCCTGCGTTGCCATCTGCAATTTCTGCATTTTGCTGACACCGTCGTTCGGATAGAACACCATGATCTTGATGCCTTCTGCGTTTTTGAATCCTTCCATCGCCGCTTTGCCCGTATCTCCGCTCGTCGCGACAAGGATCAACACATCTTCCTTGATCCCGCACAGGTCGCAACCCTTCCGCAATAAATACGGCAAAAGCGTGAGCGCCATGTCTTTGAACGCACACGTAGGGCCATGGAAAAGTTCGAGCATGTACAGCCCTGCATCAATTTTGACCAGCGGCGCGGCATCCCCGCCTTCAAACTGCGCATACGCCTTCGCGCAAGCTTCTTTTAATCCGTCGTAATCATATTCGTCCAGATATTTGTGCAGTACCGCCGCCGCCCGTTCCGCATAGTTCATGCCCAGCATTTCTTCCAGTTCCTTCTCCGAAACCTGCGGAAATACTTCCGGCACAAACAATCCGCCGTCTTTTGCAATACCCTGCGCAATCGCCTGCGCTCCCGTCACGCATTCTCCCCCGCGTGTGCTGATAAATTTCATATTGACACCCTTTCGCCCGCTCTGCACAACCTAAGATTGCGCACATTCGGAAGCTCGCCCTTCCGAAATACGGAAGGACGAGTTTCCCGTTCGTGTTTATTTAATTCGTTTGTTTCGCTTGCCCGTTCCTTACAGATACTTTGCAACAAAATCCGGAAGATCTTCCTTCGCACAGCTGCAAGTTACATAGATCGTGATGCCGTTGGTCTCCGACAATTTGTCAAGCATATAGTAAAATGCCGCCATGTCTTTGATCTCTTTGCCGGCGATCCGAGCAGCCCCGTCAACGAAAAGATATTCATTGTCGTTGTTCGCAGCCACGACGCCCTTGATAAATCCGCAAAGCGCATCTTCGCCCGCGATCATATAATCACTCGTATCGATAAAACGTATATCTCTGTGAAGGTCGTACATGTAACGCTTGGTGTTGGTAACGAAAATCAGATGCCCTTTCGCACTCTCCACTTTGCTGTTCGCTTCGTCAATAATGATTTTCGTTTTCCCTGTACCCTTAGGCCCGTAAATAATTTTGATCATAGTAACCTCCGATCTTTTGATACATTTATTTTACACTGTTTTTCTCTGACTTTCAATAGCTTTTCGAAAATATTTATGAAAACTTTCGGAAATTTTTTCGAAAAACATTTTCACAAATTACGACTCCGTCACTTGCTCCTGCCAAAAGCAACAAATTCACGGTGACGATTCTGATCCAGAAGACGAATCATGTTATCCAGTTCGTCGTCGCCCCAGATACTGTTCCTGCCCGCAGCATATTCGCTGTCGATCTGCTCTTTCATCTTCACGACCAGCTCGTCTTTTTTATCGATCTTAAACCCGTCGGGCAAATCGTAATAATCGTTGATCCAGTACGCGATCCCCGCAAGCCCGCTCGCATTGTTGATCGATACCCGCGCAGGCCGCCCCAGAATCTTCGCCGTATCAAATATATTGTAGATCTCGGGATCCTTCAGCATGCCGTCCGCATGAATACCCGCTCTCGTCGCATTGAACGCCCTGCCAACAAACGGCGTCATCGGCGGAATTATGTAACCCAGTTCGTCTTCGAAATAGTGCGCAATATCCGTGATCGCCGTAAAGTCCATTCCGTCCGTCGTGCCGCGCAAAGACGCATATTCCACTGCCATCGCTTCCAAAGGACAATTCCCCGTGCGTTCGCCGATGCCCAGTAGCGAACAGTTTACCCCGCTCGCTCCGTACAGCCATGCCGTCGTCGCATTCGTGACAACTTTGTAAAAATCATTGTGCCCGTGCCATTCCAGCATGCTGCTCGGTACTTCCGAATGGTGATGCAGCCCGTAGACGATCCCCTGCACGCTCCGCGGCAGGGACGTACCGGGATACGTAACACCGAACCCCATCGTATCGCACATACGGATCTTGATCGGTATCCCGCTCTCTTTCGAAAGCTTCATAAGTTCGTTCGTGAAAGGAACGACAAATCCGTAAAAATCCGCGCGCGTGATGTCCTCAAAATGACACCTCGGCCGTATCCCGTGCGAAAGCGCACTCTTCACGATCCCCAGATATTTGTCCATCGCCTGCGCACGCGTCAGGTTCATTTTCTTGAAAATATGATAGTCCGAACAGCTGACAAGAATACCCGTTTCCGCTACCCCTGCCTGCTTCACAAGCTCAAAATCCTTTTCGTTCGCGCGGATCCATGTCGTTATCTCCGGGAACTTCAGCCCGAGATCCTGACACTCTTTCAAAGCCTGCCTGTCTTTTTCGCTGTACAGAAAAAATTCGCTCTGCCGTATGATCCCCTTCGGGCCGCCAAGCCTGGACATCAGCTTAAATATGTCCACGATCTGCTTGACCGTAAAGGGCGACGTCGATTGCTGTCCGTCACGGAACGTCGTGTCCGTGATCCATATCTCCTCCGGCATATTCATCGGAACGTGCCGGTAGTTGAACACAACCTTCGGTATCTCATCGTACGGATACAGGTCGCGGAACAGCTCAGGCTGCTTCACGTCCTGCAATTCGTACTGGTATTTGTCCTCTTCCAGGAGATTCTTGCTTTTGTCAAAATATATCACGGATCAGAACACCTCCTTGACAAATTGCTCGATCCGGTTCAGCCCTTCCGCAATGTCATCCTTCGAGATCGCGTACGACAAACGCACACATTCGTCATCACCGAACGCGATTCCCGGAACCACCGCGACGCCTTTCTCCAAAAGCATGTCCGCTACGTCCAAAGATCCGCCGATCTTTCTGCCGTTGTAACGCTTTCCGTACAATTTGTTTACGATCAGCATAATATAAAATGCGCCGTCCGGTTCGATGCAGTCCAGATGCTCGATCTGATGGATGCGCTCGATCATGAACTTCCTGCGGTCATTGAAGATCGCGCACATCTTCTGCAATTCCTCTTCGCTGCCGTTGAGCGCCGCAAGCGTCGCATACTGCGATACGCTCGCAGGATTGCTCGTCGCATGGCTCTGGAACGAGTCGATCGCCTTCGCCACGTCCTTCGGCGCCGCAAGCCAGCCGATTCTCCAACCCGTCATCGCATACGTCTTGGATACGCCGTTCACGATGACCGTATGCTCCTTCACCTTCTCGCTGACCTGCGCAATCGAAAAATGCTTTACGCCGTCATAAATGAGTTTGGAATAAATTTCGTCCGAAAGCACCCAGATCCCCGCTTCTTCCACTACTTTACCGAGCGCACGGATCTCTTCTTCCGTATAGACCGCACCCGTAGGATTGGACGGAGAATTAAAAACAAGCATCTTCGTTTTCGGCGTGATCGCCTTTTTCAGATCCTCCGGCGTGATCTTGAAGTGATTGTCTTTGTGTCCTTTCACAAAAACGCTCACACCGCCGCAGACTTTCACCACTTCCGGATACGTAAGCCAGTACGGCGCGGGAATGATAACCTCGTCCCCGTCTTCGATCAGGGCAAACATCGCATTGAATATGGAATGCTTTGCGCCCGATGATACGATGATCTGCGAAGATTCGTATTCGAGCCCCTGCTCTTCCTTAAACTTTTCCGCGATCTTCGCACGAAGCTGCGGCAACCCCGACGAAGGCGTATACTTTGTACACCCCTTGTCCAAAGCTTCTTTGGCCGCATCGATAATATGCTGCGGCGTATTGAAGTCGGGTTCGCCCGCCCCGAATCCGATGACAGACTTCCCTTCCGCTTTCATTGCTTTCGCTTTTGCCGTGATCGCAAGCGTCAGGGAAGGAGAAATGGAAGAAATCCTTTTCGTCGTGTTCATAAGTATATACCTCATATAAATTTTTATCTGGTTTTAAGGTCTCCCGCGCTCGTAAATACGGTACGAAAGTACAGATTTTGCAGCAAAAACCATATAACGTATATGCGTTTTCGCCGCATTCCGTTGCTCACTCCTCTTCCGAGGAAGACAGCTGCGCTTCTCTGTCGGCAATGGCAAGCGCTTCCAGCATTTCACCGATCTCACCCATCATGAAGCTGTCCAACGAATACAAAGTCAGCCCGATCCTGTGATCGGTCACACGATTCTGCGGGAAATTATACGTTCGGATCCGCTCGCTGCGGTCGCCCGTCCCTACCTGGCTTTTTCTGTTCTCCGCATAGTCGCTCTGGTATTTCGAATTATAATAATCGTAAAGGCGGCTCTTCAAAACCTTCATCGCCTTCTCACGGTTCTTGATCTGCGAACGCTCATCCTGGCAAGTAACGACGATCCCCGTCGGCAAATGCGTGATTCGGATACAGCTCTCCGTCTTGTTAATATGCTGCCCGCCGGCTCCGCCCGAACGATAGGTGTCGATCTTCAGGTCTTTGTCCAGTATTTCCACTTCCACGTCTTCCGGCTCGGGAAGCACCGCCACCGTTACCGTGGACGTATGCACCCTGCCCTGCGATTCCGTCTCCGGCACGCGCTGCACGCGGTGCACGCCGCTTTCGTATTTCAGCTTGCTGTATACGCCCTTTCCCGAAACCGTGAACACCACTTCCTTCATGCCGCCCACTTCCGTTTCGCTCATGTCGATCACTTCCGTCTTCCAGCGTATCGACTCCGCATACCTGCAATACATATTATACAGATCCGCCGCAAACAGGCTCGCTTCGTCGCCGCCTGCTCCGCCGCGTATCTCCATCACTACGTTGCGCTCGTCGTTCTTGTCCTTCGGCAACAGCAGGATACGCAATTCGTCGTGGATCGCCGCAAGTTTTTCCTTGCACGCATACCCCTCCTCCGTCAGCATATCCTTCATCTCTTTGTCCGTTTCCGTCTCCGCCGCCGCAAACGCTTCGTTCATCTCTTTCTCGACTTTCCTGTATTCGAGATACTTTTCCGCCGTCTCCGCTATGTCCGAATGTTCCTTCGCGCATTGCGTCCACTTTTCCGGCTGCGCGATCACCGCCGGGTCGGACATCTCTTCCGTAAGTTTGTTGTATTTCTCCAATATATCTTCTAACTTCTTGATCATATCCTGTCCCGTATCGGTTTTTGTTTACAGCACCGCACGCACAAAACGCTCTACGTCATTATAATCGCGCGATACCATCGTATAATCAAATTTTTTGAAGAGCTTGACAATCTCCTGCGCCTGACCGATCCCGCATTCCATGAAAAGCGTACCGCCCTTCACCAGATGACGCGGAGCTTCCTTTGCCAGCCGCCTGTAAAAATCCAATCCGTCTTCTCCTCCGTCCAGCGCGCCCTTCGGTTCAAACTGCACTTCTTTTTGCAGGCCCGGTATGTCTCCGCTTTTGATATACGGCGGATTGCACACGATAATATTGAACTTGCCGCGCACTCCTTCCAGAAGATCGCTCTCAATAAATTTTATGTCCGCTCCGTTCCGCTTCGCATTCCCCTGCGCCAACGCCAACGCATCCGCACTGATGTCCGAAGCCGTCACGATCAGCTCTTTCTCTGCACCTTTCTTCGCAAGCGCTATCGCAATACAGCCGCTGCCCGTGCAAAGATCCAGCACCTTGTCGCCCTGCTCCGCTGTCCGCAATACCTGCTCCGTCATAAGCTCCGTCTCAGGGCGCGGTATCAATACACGCTCATCGACCTTGATCTTATATCCGTAAAATTCCGTATCGCCCAGGATATACCATAACGGTCTTCCCGTCAGCCGCTCTCCCGCTATTTTGTCCAATTCCCGTACACGGCTGGGCACCAAAATCTTATCCGACCCGGCAAGCTCACTGCGCGCGATGCCCGTTTTGACCGATACCAGCCACTCCGCATCGCTCTCATCAATCCCGTTTTCCGCAAACAACGCCTTGAGCTCTTCCGTATATTTCTTCACCGTTTTGGATACCGTGAAATCCGTCTCGCCGATCTTCTCGTCCGCGTCCATTTCATACACTTTCTTGAATGCCGCAATCGCAACCTCCAGCATATCTTCCGACGGTTCGCGCGTCGTCAGCTTCTGCAACGCAAATCCCGGCGCCTTGATCGGCAGTAAAATCTTGCTCTGCGACTTCGCAAGCAACTTCAATACCTCGTACGATATCCCCGCCACCAAAGGCAAAAATAAGATTTTTATTCCGAACTGGATCAGAAAGTTCACTACATTCCCGAACCTGAAAAAATTCAGATATTCGTCGCACACCCAGTTCACCACAGAAAACACGACGATACTGACCGCCATCACCAGAAATAAAAACGTCGTGCCGCAACGGTCATGGATCCTCGAACACGTCTTCGCATTCTCGGGCGTCAGATCCATGCCTTTCTCAAAACACGTGATCGTCTTATGCTCCGCTCCGTGATACATAAAAACGCGACGTATATCCTTCATCGCCGTGATCGCCACAATATAAAGGATAAAAATGATCAGACGAATACAGCCCTGGATCAGATTATAACCCACACTGTATTTTACCAACCATGTCCCGGAACTCACCAAAAGATCCGCCAGCAAAATCGGCAGTACTATAAACAGCCCCACCGCCAGCACGATCCCCAAAAGCGTGGCAATGAACGATACCGCCGCCATCACGTTGATGTGCAGTTTACTTTCACACCATTTTTCAAAACGGGAAGGCTCGCCTTCGTCTCCGTACACCTCCGCACTGCGCATCAGGATCTTGCTCCCCATGACCAGGGAACTTACAAAACTTACCACGCCGCGCACCAAGGGTATCTTCGATACAATACGCATGCCTTTGGATAAATTCAGCCTGCGGCTCTCCACCTGAATATTCCCTTCAGGGTCGCGCACAGCCGTCGCATATGCAGTTTTGCCGCGCATCATCACGCCTTCCAGAACCGCCTGCCCGCCTATATATGTTCTGCTGTCCTTCTTCTTTTTCCTGCTCATGTATCACTCCGAAAGTACGCCGCGCGCGCATGCGCGCGGCAAAAAAAGAAAATCAGCCCCAAGCAAACCCTTAGAGCTGAAAACGCAAATACTAAATTCCGTATCTTTTTTTAAACTTATCGACTCTGCCGCCTGTATCTACGAGTTTCTGTCTGCCGGTGAAAAAGGGATGGCACTTGCTGCAAATATCTACTTTGATCGTGTCCCCTTTCTTAGTCGTTCCGGTTTTGAACGTAGCGCCGCACGCGCATACCACCGTCGCTTCGTGATAATCGGGATGTATATCGGGTTTCATGCTTTCACCTCTCTGTACTTACTTTCTTACACTAAGATGCTGATTCATTATATATTATTTTTCCATGCAAGTCAAATCAATTTATACCGCTTTCCGAAAAAATTTTTTCTTTTTCAGCCCGCCTCGCAAACCGCAGTTTTTGGCGTCCTTTCCCGCTCCGCGACCCGTTTCGTCCATTCTTTCCCGCCCTTTTCGCCGTTTTACGACCCGATCTGTCCCTTCTGCTTTTTTTCGGTGCGATTCGCTTGCAAATTTAAACGCTTTGCATTATAATACTTTACACGGAATTGTACGGATTTTTTCCGTGAAAGAAAAGGAGTACTATGAAGATCTGGAAAATTCTTTCTCCCAAAGTCCTGACGACGGAAGAAAGACCCGACAATCTCACGAGCGACACGCAAGCCAAGGTCAAAGTCACGCAGCTTCTGCTTTCCGGTACGGAGCTTCGCGCTTTTACAGGCAACCCGAAGCCGAAATACCCGTTTGTTCCCGGCAGATTTGCCGTCGGCGTCGTCGGTGAAGCCGGCTCTGCCTGCGTCAAAGTCGAAAAAAATACCCGCGTGTTTATCCATGATTCCATTCCCTGCGGCGAATGCGAACGCTGCCTTACGGGAGATTCCGATTCCTGCAGGAATATGCAAATCGCAGGCGTAAACGCCGAAGGATATATGCGCGATTTCGTCGTAACCGAAGAGGAAAACCTTTCTCCCCTTCCCCCCGGTGTTTCCGATACAGAAGCGCTTTTTACAGGGATCGTGGCAACCGGTGAAGCCGTCATCGATCTTCTTCACATCTCCAAAGGCTCCCATATAGCCGTTTTCGGAGCGGGTGAACTGGGCAACATCATCGCACAGCTTCTGATCTACCACCAGGCAGTCCCCATTCTCATCGATAACGACGAAGAACGGCTTCGCATCGCCGCGCAATGCGGGATCTATTATACCGTCAAAACGGATGAACATATGCTCGAAACCGTCGAGCGGATCACGGGAGGACGGCTGACTGCCGCAAGCGTGCATTGCAGCTATAACAACATCTCCCCGACGATCCCGTTTGATACCACTGCACCCGGCGGCATGGTCGTCTATACGGGATTCGGTTTTCCCGAAACTACCGCACAGATCAAAACGGCTCTCGACAAACAGCTGACGCTCACCTCCGTCGCCAACGATTACTCCAATATTGCAACGGCCATCAACGTTCTGCTCAACAAAGCCGTCAATATTGCTCCGCTGCACCTGCAGATCAAACCCGTTTCCGAAGCGCAATCCGTGCTCGGCGCGGCGGCGGATGAAGCAGAAAAAGGAAACAATGTTCCCGTTTCTGTATTGAATATGCTTGCCTGATTATAAGGAAAATTATGAAATTAAGAAAAATTTTCAGACTTCTGACGAGCAATTTTTTGCTCGTCTGTATTTTATTATTGATTGAACTCGCATTGGTTCCCAGCGCGATCATCTTCTTTTCCATGGCGCTCCCCGACGGAGGTTACGCCGTCTATTCGGCTGTCCTTACCGTCATAGACGCCATCGCCGCCATTTATATCATCAACCTCGACATGAACGCAGAATATAAGATCGCCTGGATCTTCCCCGTCCTGCTTTTACCCCCGATCGGAATCCTGCTCTATATCATGCTGCGGCGGCATAAACTTCCCCGCCGCAGAAGGCTGATCCTCACCGCCAGTTTCCGCGGCGCCAAATGCCTCTACGCAAATTCCGAAAAGGACGATTCGGACAGGAAACGTATCCAAAACGACGATTTTGCCGCACAATGCGCCGATTATGTCACCGTTCACACCGGCATGCCTCTTTCCGACTGCACGGATTATCAATACTTCTCCACCGGCGAGACGTATGCCGCTCAGTTGCTGTCAGAACTTAAAAAAGCAGAAAAATATATTTTTCTGGAATATTTCGTCATTGAACCGGGAAAATTCCTCAACAGCATACTCGAGATCCTGGAAGATAAAGCAAAAAACGGCGTCGATGTCCGCCTCATCTACGACGACATCGGTTCCATGCTCAAAGTACCCGGAAATTACGCAGATGTTCTCGAAAAGCGCGGCATCAAGTGTATGTGTTTCAATCCCTTCCGACCCGTTCTGGACATCGCTCAGAATAACCGCACGCACCGCAAAATCGCAGTCATCGACGGCAAAACCGCGTTTACGGGTGGGATCAACCTCGCGGACGAATATATTAACGAAACCCACCCGTTCGGTCACTGGAAAGATACAGGCATCATGGTGCGCGGGCGCGTTGTGCAAAATTTCAGCGCCATGTTCCTGCAGCTTTGGTCGCTGCGCAATGAAAACGAAGATTTCACAAAATACCTCACGAGCGAACCCGAAGGCGATTGCCCGTGCATCGCATTCAGCGACGCACCCTACGGACAAAACACCAATGTCTGCGAAAACCTGTACCTGAAAATCATTTACAACGCTAAAAAATACATTTATATCAATACCCCCTATCTTATCCTCGACGGAGAAATGCAGCGGGCTTTGGTCACAGCCGCCCGCTCAGGCGTAGACGTACGCATTACCGTCCCGCATATCCCGGACAAAAAATATGTCTATGCAGTCACAAAAGCTTTTTACTCGCAGCTTGTGAAAGAAGGTATCAAAATTTATCGCTATACACCAGGTTTTATCCACGCCAAAAGCATCGTAAGCGACGACAAATACTGCATCATCGGTTCGACCAACATGGACTTCCGCAGTTTCTACATGCATTTCGAATGCGATCTCCTGTTCTTTGACCCGCGCGTTTGCAAAATGCTCTACAATGACTATATCGATACCTGTCTGCAGAGCCATCAGGTAGATACCAAAGAAATCAAAGGCAGTCTGCACAGTCTGATCTATCGTTCGATTCTGCGCATTTTTGCTCCGCTGATGTAATTTCGCTTCAAAAACAGATAAACGTATTACTATTTTTTAAAACAATATATTTTAACGGGACAACAACGAATGATCAAATTGATTGCCAGCGATCTGGACGGAACGCTTCTCGATAATGAAGGAAAATTGCCCGAAGGCATATTTCAGGCTATTGAAAAACTCGCCGCACAGGGGATCCTGTTCTGCCCTGCCAGCGGCAGACAACTCACCGCTTTGAAAAAAATGTTTGAACCCGTTTCGGACAAAATCCTGATCATGGCGGAAAACGGAGCGATCGTTTCCTATAAAGACGATCTTTTGCGCTGCGACAGTCTGCCTAAACAGGACATCTTAGACGCTCTCGACGCAGTTGCTTGTGTGCCCGACGCACATCCCCTGCTATGCACCCCCGACTGCGCTTATTACCAAACGGAAGAAGAGCCGTTCCTCACGTATGTCCGCGCCTCCTATATTTCCAACGCAAAACGCGATCTAAAAGAAGTCGCCGAAACCGAAAAGGTCTGCAAAATCGCCGTTTACGACTGCCACGGCCCGGAAAACAACGGCATGAAATTTTTGCCCGGACGCCTCCCTTATCTTCGCATCATTCAGTCCGGAGGCAATTGGCTCGACATTTCTCAAAAACACGCCGATAAAGGACATGCCCTGCGCTTTATTTTTCAGAAATTCGGCTTTTCCGAAAAAGACTGCGTTGCGTTCGGCGATCATATGAACGATTACGAAATGCTTCTAGAGTGCGGCCATCCTTATGTCACCGAAAACGCATACCCCCCTCTGAAACAAAAAATCGGAAAAATCGTACCATCCAACGCGGATCACGGTGGTCTGAAATCCATCCTTCTGATCAGTGAAGGAATCCTTCCCTG